>JADCCH010000297.1 GCA_020252865.1 Methylobacterium sp. | reverse complement strand
TCAGCCTTGGCGAGCAGGGCCGTGGCATCGGCGAAGGTCTTGGGATCTCGGTTGTAGAGTTGCGGATCGGCGAGCCTCGCCTCGAGCTTCGCGATGACGCCGCGGATCTTTTCCATGGCAGCGGGAAGCGTTTCGAGCTGGTGCTTTTCCTGGAAGCTCAGCTTGCGCTTTGCTGCGGCCCTTGGCGCCTCGATTGCGGGGGATGCAGCCTTCACGCGGATCTCGACCTCTCGCCGGGGTGTCGAGGGCAGCGCATCGGGCGGCAGGTCGGAATAGCCGCCGGCATGGATGATCCACCGCCCGGTGCCATCCGGAACGATGATGCGCTCCACCACCCGATCCACGAAATCGCGATCATGGCTGATGAGGATCACCGTGCCGGAATAATCGGCCAGCAGATCCTGCAGCACATCCATGGTTTCGAGGTCGAGATCGTTGGTGGGTTCGTCGAGCACCAGCAGGTTCGAGGGCAGGGCGAGGGCGCGCGCAAGCATCAGCCTGGCGCGCTCCCCGCCCGAGAGCACGCGCAGGGGTGTGCGCGCCTGCTCGGGGCGGAACAGGAAGTCCTTCATGTAGCCTATGACATGGCGCGGCTTGCCGCCGACCATCACCTGGTCCGAACCGCCCCCGGTGAGAATATCCGCGACGGAAGAGTTCGGGTCGAGGCTGTCGCGGTTCTGTTCGAGGGAGGCGAGTTCGAGCCGCGCGCCGAGGCGCAGGGTGCCGGAAGCCGCTTCCAGCTTGCCGGTCAGCAGGTTGACGAGCGTGGTCTTGCCAGAACCGTTCGCCCCGACAAGCCCGATGCGATCCCCGCGATGGATACGGATCGAAAAGTCCCGAACCAGCGCGCGCTCCCCATAGGCCTTGTTCAGGCCCTTGGCCTCGATCACCAGCGTGCCGGATTTCTCCGCTTCCGCCGCCTCGATCTCGGCCTTGCCCTGCACGCCGCGATAATCACGCCTCTCGCGCCGCAAGGCCCGCAATCCTTCGAGGCGACGGACATTGCGCTTCCTTCGCGCGGTGACGCCATAGCGCAGCCAGTGCTCCTCGTCGGCGATCCTGCGCCCGAGCTTGTGCTGGGCCTCTTCCTCCTCCGAGAGGATCTTGTCGCGCCAGGCCTCGAAGCTCGCGAAACCCTCGTTGAGCCGCTGCGTTTCACCGCGATCGAGCCATATGGTCGCGCGCGTGAGGTTCGACAGGAACCGCCGGTCATGGCTGATGAGGATGAGCGCGCTTCTCCGCGATTTCAATTCGGCTTCCAGCCATTCGATGGCGGGCAGGTCGAGATGATTCGTCGGCTCATCGAGCATCAGGATGTCGGGATCGGGCGCCAGCGTCTGCGCCAGCGCGACGCGACGCGTCTCCCCGCCAGACAGCGGCACGGGGGGCTTGGCGCCATCGAGGCCGAGCGCTTCCATCAGCGTATGGGCCGGGTAGGGGTCGTCGCCGGGGCCGAGGCCTGCGAGCACGGCTTCCTCGATGGTTGCGAAGCGGGAAAAATCCGGCTCCTGCGGCAGGTAGCGGATCGTCGCGCCGGGCTGCACGAACCGCGTGCCGGAATCGGCCTCCACGAGGCCCGCCGCGATCTTCAGCAGCGTGGATTTGCCCGAGCCGTTCCGCCCCACGAGGCAGATGCGTTCGCCCGCCTCCACGGAAAGATCCGCGCTTTCGAGAAGCGCCGCGCCGCCGAAGGTGAGGCCGATGCCGGTGAGCTGGATGAGGGGAGGAGCCATGCCGGCTAGCTAGCGGCCTGCTGGCCCGTCGCCAAGGGAAAAGCGCGGATGCCCCTTCAGTTCGCGCCCATGCGCGCGGGAACTGCCGAGGCCGGGCGTGCGGCGAGAAGGTTTGGCTCCGCCTGACTCAGGATCCAGTCATAGAGCGTTTGTGCGGCCTCGCTGAGCGGCCGTGCCTGGTGCGGGATCAGGAGTTGGTAGCAGAGCCGGCTTTCGAAGCCGTAGCCATTGGGGTTGACCACCGCCCCGCTTTCCAGTTCCTCCTCCACGAGGCAGCGCGGCACGAGGCCCACGCCAAGGCCGACTGTCACGGCCTTTACCAGCACGTGATAGACATCGAAGGTGGAGCCTGAGGGCCAATGGGCGGGCGCTTCCAGCCCCATCGCCGTGTGGAATTCGGCAAAGGCATCGCGGGCCTGCGCATGCACGAAGAGCGGCAGTTTCAGCAGTTCGGGCAAGGGCGTGTCGGCGGGCGTGCCTGGCGGGGCTATCAGCACGACGTGCCGCCCGGTGATGGGCGTGGCATCGGCATCGAGCCAGGGGCCGGAACCAAAGCGGATCTCCACCTCCGCGCCGCCGCGATCGTATTCGGAATTGATCAGAAAGGTGGAGAACTGGATCTCGATCTCCGGATGGGCCTCCCGGAAGCCGCGCAAGCGGGGCAGCAGCCAGCGATCGGAAATGGTAGCGAGCGTACGCAGTATCACCACCTTGCGGTTGGTTTTCTCCTGCATCGCGCGGTTCACGATACGCTCCATGGCGTCGAGCACGGGCTGGATATCCGAAAGCAGCCGGCCGCCCACGGCATTCGGCACAAGCCCACCTTTGGAGCGAGAGAAAAGCGGCGCACCAATGAAGCGCTCCATGGCCTGCACCTGCTTGCTCACCGCGCTCTGCGTAAGTCCGAGATGCAGCGCAGCCTCGGAACAGGAGCGGCGCACCGCGACCTCCTCGAAAATCGCGAGGGCATTGAGGGGTGGCAACTTGCGGCGCGGCATTTTGCATTCCTGATAAGAATATCAAAATGAACTTTATTCTCTTTCCTCATGTCAAGTCACAGGCTAGCTTCAGAAGGAATTTCCGGCGACCGCCTTCGTTTAGGCTTGATTTTGCGAGCCGGGCGGGATCGACTTGAGGTTCATGCAGGAGCCCTTTCGCGAAATGAACGAAGGGCTCAGGAACAGGGAGAGTCTGATGTCTATCCGTAAATGGCTGCTCGCGGCCGGCACCGCGCTTGCGCTGCAGATGGCGGTTTCCCCGGCCGGGGCCGTCACCCTTCGTTACGCGAACCAGGGCGACCTGAAGTCGCTCGATCCGTATACGCTGAACGAGACCACCACCAACGCGCATCTCGGCCATATCTATGAAGGCCTCACCTCGCGCGGCAAGACCCTCGCGATCGGGCCGGGCCTCGCCGAGCGCTGGGAAATTCTCGATGGCGCCAAGAAGTGGCGCTTCCACCTGCGCAGGAACGTGAAGTTCCACAATGGCGAGCCCTTCACCGCCGATGACGTGATCTTTTCGGCCGATCGCGTCCGCGCGCAGGGTTCGAACTTCCAGACCCGCGTGCCCAAGGACGCGAAGTTCACGAAGATCGACGATTTCACCATCGAGGTGGAGCTGCCGACGCCCAATCCGATCATGATCGCGCAGTGGGACACCTGGTACATCGTCTCGAAGAAATGGGCGGAGGCCAACAACTCGGCGGCTCCGACCCCGGCTTCGGCGACCACGCCGAGCCATATCGCGCTCAACGCGAATGGCACGGGCCCCTTCCGCATCGACAGCCACCAGCCGGGCGTGCGCACGGTCTTCAAGGCCAATGCGAATTGGTGGGGCAAGAAGGAGCACAATCTCGACGAGATCATCTTCACGCCCATCCCGAATGATGCGACCCGCGTGGCCGCGCTCCTCTCGGGTGAAGTGGACGTGATCGAGCCGGTTCCGATCCAGGATATCCCGCGCGTCAACGGTTCGGACAAGGCCCGCGTGCTCGCCGGACCCGAACTGCGCACGATTTTCCTCGGCTATGACCAGATCCGCGACGAGCTGCTCGAATCCAACGTGAAGGGCAAGAACCCCTTCAAGGACGCCCGCGTGCGGCAGGCATTCAACATGGCCATCGACAAGGAGACCATCAAGGCGCGCGTCATGCGCGGGCTCTCCACGCCATCGGCCCTCATGATC
>JADCCH010000296.1 GCA_020252865.1 Methylobacterium sp. | reverse complement strand
GAGCCGATCGGGGCTGATGCCGCCGTTTTTCGTGCCCATGCGGCGGAAGACCGGGCCATGGGCGATGCGGCCGAGCTCGAGACAGGTATCCAGCGCGTGAACCGGGCAGGAGCGCTCGGAGGAGCCCCGGCCGATCTCGACCTCTCGCCAGCCGGTCTTACCCCGGATGCCGAGCAGCGCGCCATCCTTGACGATCTCGATCCAGCCGCCGGAATCCGTCATCTGGTCTGGCCCGCAATCGAGGCCCACGATCTCGGAGCGCCTGAGGCCGCCGGCGAAGCCGATGAGCAGGATCGCGCGGTCACGGTAGCCCCGCAGATCCTGCGGGAGCGTGTCGATCATCGCGAGGATGTCCTCGGCCAGCAGCGCCTCCTTCTGGCGCGGCGGGCGGGCATGCTGGCGGCGGATGCCGGCCATGACATCCACGATATGCCGGTCCTGCCGGGGCAGCGGCGTGCCGGCGGAGGAATAAGTCGTGGTGATCGCGGCAAGGCGCCGCTCGATCGTGGAAACGGCCGCTTTCACGAGGCCCTCGCCGGAGGCAGAGGCGGCGAGGAACAGCCCGACGACTTCCGGCGACGGCTCGCGGGCATCGAAACCCCTGCGGCGACACCAGCGCGCGAACAGCGCCCAATCCGATCGGTAGGCCTTGCGGGTATTGTCGCTTGAGCGCGCGGCGGCATAATCGCGCGCGGTTTCCGCAAGGCGGGAAAGGCCGGGCGAGGTGGTTTCGGTCGACAGGTCGGGGCGCGCCGAGACGGCCGGCGCTGAAACGCTCTCCTTCTCCGCGGGGTCGGGAGCCATGAATCCGGGGTCTGAATCGCCTGAAATCGCCATGCCGGAAGCCTAGACCATCCATGTCCGATAAGGCAAACTTATCGGACATCCAAACGACGAAACAGGCGCGGCGGCAAGAACGGATTTCTTCCCTCCAAGCGCCGTCATGGTGTAGCTTCAATCGATGGAACCGACTGCTCGCCCCTTCCCTGTCCCTGAAGCTCCCGCGGCCCGTAAAGGGCAGGCGCGCCACGGGGCGGCCGGAGGAAACGAAGAGCTGCCATCCGTCAAGCCCCTGAATGTCCAGCCGCTTCCCCAATGGGTCATCGCCAGTGCCCACGCGCGCAAGGCGGGCACCAATCCGGAGCCGGGCGCCCCTGTTCAGGACGGGAGGGATGATGCCTTCGTCGCCGGCGCCGCGCTGTTTGCCCTCGACCGGGTCCTGCGCGCGGAACCCGTTTTTCTGGGTGCGCTGCGCATGCGGATCGCGCTGGACGCCGCTGTCGCAGCCTCGCGCCTCCTGCATGCACGGAGTGACGAGGCCGAGCTGCGCGATATCCTCCATCTCGCCCGCGCCGGTGACGAGCCGGGTCTGGCCGGGCGCGCGCATCTCCTGCTTCGCCGGTTTTGTGAGCGCCCCACGCGCCTCGCCGGTGCCGTTCTTGACGAAATCCGGAGCCTCGGCGCAAGCGACGGCCTGACCGAATGGCTGGCCCTTGTTCGGGCGGATCTCGCGCTTGCCGAACGGCTTGGCTGGAGCCGGCCTTTGCCGCTTCATCTCCTCGCGATCCATGATCCCGCGGTCCGCCGCGGCGAGGAGGGGCGGCGCATCCGCATCGGCGAGCCGGGATGGGAGAAGGTTCGTCATGCAATGATGGCCCGCGCGGCGGTTCATGCCCATCGACGGGCTTTCACCCTCGCGGGCCGTGCCGAAAGGCTGATCGCCGCCGCTGGCACGCTGCGCACGCGCGACGGAGAGGCCGCCCTGGCGCTGATCCTCGGCGATGATTGCGTCGCGCCCTGGCGCATGGCCGTGGAGGGCGGAGCCGCTCCGGGAAAAGGCATGCATTCGGATCGAGCCGCGCGCCGCTTCTGCCAGAGCCTGCATGCGAAAGGTGCCTTGCGGCTGCTGACGCCCCGCCCGACTTTTCGCCTCTATGGGCTGTGAGATGACGCGCCGTTCCGCGGATGAAACCACAGTGCCGCTCGATGCCGAACTCGCCGATCTGCCGGCTGACTTGCGCTGGCGGGAATGGATGGGGCGCGTCGAAGCGGCAATCTTCGCGAGTGCCGCCCCCGTTCCGCGCGAGGCGCTGGCGCGGCTGGTGGGCGCGTCCTGCGTGCTCGATGATCTGATCGCCGACATTCGCGACGAGTTGAAGGCCCGGCCCTATGATCTTGTCGCCATTGCCGGGGGGTGGCAGCACCGGACCCGGCCACGCTTCATTGCAGCCATACGCGGTGCGAGCCGATCGCCCGAACGGAAGAATGTCGATCTGTCGAAATCCGAACTGGAAGTGCTGGCGCTCATCGCCTGTCGCCAGCCGATCAGCCGCGAACGGCTCTCCGAGCTTGCCGGCCGGCCCGTCAGTCGTGACACCCTCGCCTGGCTCCGGCAGCAGGACCTGATCACGACGGGCCCGCGCCTCGCGCAAGCCGGCGCGCCCGCGACCTATGTCACGACACAAGCGTTCCTGGAGCGTTTCGGGCTGAATACGATCGGGGACTGGCACGAGCTGGCCGACCCGTCAGAGACAGGGCAGGTCTGAGACAGGGCAGGTCTGAGACAGGGCAGGTCTGAAACCTTGAAGACAAGGCCTGCGTGACGGCATCGGCTTCCGAGGTTTCCGGGCGCATCATCTTTTCCCGGTGGAAGGCGCTCTGCCGGACCTCGCCACGCATCGCGGTCTTCCGCCCGAGAATTCAGGGAACGATCGATATCCAAGGGCAGTTCAAGGAATGACACACCCAAGTTGAGCGACAAACCGCTTGAGCATAGCCCGATCCACATGCCAGAAAAGGGCGGCGAAAAATCGAAAGGGTCGTTCAGGATGAGAGCTGAGAACATGTTTCGCCTGGATGGCGACGTTGCCCTTGTCACCGGCGCGGGCGCAGGCATCGGCCGGGCGATTGCCAAGCTTTTCGGCAGCGTTGGTGCATCGGTGGTGGTGAGCGACCTCAAGGCGGAGACAGCGCAAGCGGTCGCACGCGATATCGTCGCGGCGGGCGGCAAGGCAATCGGGCTCGCCTGCAATGTCACGAAAGAGGAAGACCTCGTCGCCGCGGTCAAGACGGCGGTCGAGCGGTTCGGTCGCCTCACCATCCTTGTCAACAATGCCGGCGGCGGCGGGCCGAAGCCCTTTGACATGCCGATGGGTGATTTCCATTGGGCGTATGAACTGAACGTCTTTTCCCTGTTCCGGCTGACGCAGCTGGCAGCGCCGCACATGGAGAAGGCGGGCCATGGCGCGGTGCTCAACATCTCCTCCATGGCGGGCGAGAACACGAACCAGCGGATGGCCTCCTATGGCTCATCGAAGGCGGCGGTGAATCACCTCACGCGCAACATCGCGTTCGATCTCGGGCCGAAGGGCATCCGCGTGAACTGCATCGCGCCCGGCGCGATCAAGACCGATGCGCTGGCGACCGTTCTCACGCCGGAGATCGAGAAGGCGATGCTCAGGCACACACCGCTCGGCCGGCTCGGCCAGGCCGAGGACATCGCGAATGCCGCGCTCTTCCTCTGCTGTCCGGCCTCGAGTTGGGTGAGCGGGCAGCTGCTCACGGTTTCCGGCGGCGGCGTGCAGGAACTG
>JADCCH010000295.1 GCA_020252865.1 Methylobacterium sp. | reverse complement strand
TTCGGCGGGCATTGCCCGGCTTTAACGCGCGCTCTAGCATGAAGCCACGGGCGCGCAAATGCCCGTTTCACCCTGCGCAGGAGGGAGCGACGCGCCGATGACCCGCCGGGCTCCCTCTCGCGCTCTTGCCGCTGTGCTCGCAAGCCCCGGCGCGTGGTCGCATGCGGGGTTTCAGGGGCGCGTCGGCAGCCTGCTTGGTCGCTGGCTGGAAGAAGAGCGCGACCGGCGCACCGGCTTCCTCCTGCTGCCCGTGGCTTTCGCTCTGGGCATCCTCGCCTATTTTGCGGCTTCCTCCGAGCCAACCCTGTGGGCGGGACCGGTCCTGCTGCTGATCGCCGGCACCCTCGCGATGCGATGCGATGGAGTTCCACGCGCGATCGCCATTGCCCTCGCGATGATGGCGGCCGGTTTCACCGCCGGCACATGGCGCACCGCCAGCATGGCCGCGCCGATGCTCGAACGCGCGATCCCGGTGAGCATCTCGGGCTATGTCGAGCAGGTCGATGCCGGCCCGCGTCGCCATCGCATCCTGTTGCGCGTCACCGAACTCGCGGACGAGCGCGCGGGCAATTCACAACGCTTGCCCTTTCGCGTTCGGATCGGCGCGGCAGGCCGACCAACGGTCGAGGCTGGCACGCATGTCACCTTGCGCGCGCGGCTCGCACCGCCATCCGAGCCGGCCATGCCGGGCGGCTATGATTTCCGGCGCGATTCCTTCTTTCGTTCCGTGGGCGGCGTCGGCTACGCCATCGGGCGAATCGAGGTCGAACCGCCGAAGGCGGAACCGGATTTCATTTTGCTTTTCAATGCTTTCATCGATCGCGCCCGCAATACGATGACCGATCGCATCGCGCAGACCATCGGTGGCGAGGCCGGCGCGCTCTCGGCCGCACTCGTGACGGGCAAGCGCAGCCTGATCTCGAACGTGACGAATGACGTTCTGCGCGCATCCGGCCTCTATCATATCGTCTCGATTTCCGGCCTGCACATGGTGCTGGCGGCCGGGGTGATGTTCTGGACCCTCCGGGCCCTGCTCGCGCTCTCGCCCGCGCTTGCCTTGCGTTACCCCATCAAGAAGTGGGCGGCGGCCGGGGCCATGCTCGGCTCCATCGGCTATTGTGTCTTCTCGGGTTCCGAAGTGGCCACCGAGCGCTCGCTGATCATGATGCTCGTGATGCTCGGCGCGATTCTCGTGGATCGCCCCGCGCTCGCCCTGCGGAATGTCGCGATTTCCGCGCTGATCGTTCTCGCGCGGGAGCCCGAGGCCCTGCTGGGGCCAAGCTTCCAGATGTCCTATGCGGCGGTGGCGGCGCTGATCGCCGGGAATGATCTCTGGCGGCGCTACCGGCCGGAACCCGAGCCCGAATTGCGCGGGCGCTTCCGGCCGGGTTTCGTGGAGCGCGCGGGGCGTGCCATGCTGGTCGCGTTCCTCGGTATCATGGCGACCACCCTTCTCGCCTCGCTCGCGACCGCCCCGTTTTCAGCCTGGCATTTCCACCGCCTGAACCCCTATGGCCTTATCGGCAACGCGCTGGCGATCCCGCTCGTGAGCCTCGTGGTGATGCCCGCCGGCGTGATCGGAACAATGCTCCTGCCGTTCGGGCTTGATGGCTGGGTCTGGCTCGTGATGGGCGAGGGAATCCGGGGTGTCCTGTTCGTGGCCGGGAAGGTTGCCGGCATCGAGGGCGCGGCGCCGCCCGTGCCGAAAGCGCCGGGCCATCTCTTTGCATTGCTGGTCATCGCCCTGCTGGTGCTGGTGATTTTCCGTTCGCCCCTGCGGTTCCTCGCCTTACCGCTTGTTCTGCTCTGGGCCATCCTGCTCAAGGCAACGCCCCTGCCGGACCTGATGATCGCACCCGATGGCCGCATGGCGCTGTTTCGTGATGCAAGCGGAAGCTATACTTTGCTCTCACCCGCTTCACCCTCGAGCTTCACGCTCCAGCAATGGCTGCCCGCGCTCGGCGATGCCCGCCGGCCCGATGACCCGACATTGCGTCGGCGCGCACATTGCGACCGGATGGGCTGCACCGGCACCCTTCCGGATGGCCGGAACGTGGCCCTCAGTCTCACACCGGAAGCCGCTCGCCTCGATTGCCAACGCGCGCAGATCGTCATCACCCCGGTCAAGGCTGAACCCGCGCTGTGCGGACCCAACCGCCTGCTCCTCTCCGGGGAGAGCTTCGCCCGCCATGGCGCGCTGCAGATCCACTTGCGCGACGGCCGGATCGCCGCCCGTGACAGCAGCCTCGACCCGCGCAAGACAAGACCCTGGCGCAAGACGCCACCCCCGATGACCGAAGAGCCGGCAACCAGCCCGATCGAAACCGGCTTCCCGGAACGCCCCTCCGCATCCCCGCAGCGGCCACGCGCGCCCGACCGGCTCGAACCGGAGGAAGACCCGGCCCTCGCGCCTCAATAGCGGCGGATGAGGCTGACCAGACGCCCCTGCACGCGCACGCGGTCGGGCCCGAAAATACGGGTCTCGTAGTTCGGATTGGCCGCTTCCAGCGCGATGGACGCGCCCTTGCGGCGCATCCGTTTCAGAGTGGCTTCCTCATCGTCGATCAGCGCGACGACGATATCGCCCGTATTGGCACTTTCCTGCTTGCGGATGATCACAAGGTCACCATCGAAGATGCCCGCCTCGATCATGGAATCGCCGCGCACTTCCAGCGCGAAATGCTCACCATGGCTGAGGAACTCGGGCGAGACATCAATGGTCGAGGCGCGGTTCTGGATTGCGGAGATCGGCGTGCCCGCCGCGATGCGGCCCATGATGGGAATGGCGACCGGGCGCTGCGCATCCGGTTCGGCCGGGGCGAGTGCACGCACCTTGCCGAGATCACCCTCGATCACGCTCGGCGCGAAACGCTGGCGACCGGGACGGGGTGTCTGGACATCCGGCAAGCGGATGACTTCCAGCGCGCGGGCACGGTTCGGCAGGCGACGGATGAAGCCACGCTCCTCCAACGCCAGAATGAGCCGATGGATGCCGGATTTGGATTTCAGGTCCAGAGCCTCCTTCATTTCATCGAAGGAGGGGGGGACCCCGTTTTCCTGAAGGCGCTCGTGAATGAAGCGCAGCAATTCCATCTGCTTGCGTGTGAGCATGTTCCCGAACCCCGCCTGCGGCCCCGACTCGGCCAAAACAAATCCTGAACATCTTTACCATGTTCGGCTTGTGTTCTGCAAGCGTTCGTTCTGGTCTGGGATCACAGATACAGGATGCGGCAGGTCTCGCCGGCTGTCGCGGCGGCGGCGCCCGGCGCGCGGATGACCAGCGCCTCGGCCCGTGCGAACACCGAGAGCAACGATGAATCCTGATCCGCGAAGGGCGTGGCGACCG
>JADCCH010000294.1 GCA_020252865.1 Methylobacterium sp. | reverse complement strand
TCAGGATCAGGGAGAGAGGAATGGCCGCGCTGAACGGGCTGGTCGCCGGGCTGGTGATCTTTCTGGGAGGGCATCTCGTCTCCCGCTTCACCGGGCTCCGCCAGTCCCTGATGAACCGTTTCGGACCGAACCTCTACCGCTCGCTCTACTCGCTGGTGGCACTGATGGGTTTCGCGCTCATCATCCATGGCTTCGGCGTCTATCGCGCCGCAGGCTACATTCCGGTCTGGGAGCCGCCACGGTTCCTCGCGCATCTCTCGGTCCTGCTGGTCTGGCCGGCCTTCATCCTGCTTGCCGCGACCTACCTGCCGGGCCTGATCAAGGCGAAGGCCAAGCACCCGATGCTCGCGGCCGTGAAGCTCTGGGCCACGGCGCATCTGCTGGCGAATGGTGACCTCGGCTCCATCCTGCTCTTCGGCTCGTTCCTGGGCTGGGCGGTCTATGCCCGGATCGCCCTGAAACGCTCCGGGGCGCCGACCATGCCCGCGCCCTCCGGCTTTACCCGGAACGACGTGATCGCCGTGGTTATCGGCACGCTTGTCACGCTCGCCTTCATGTTCGGCCTGCACCGCACGCTGATCGGGGTAGGAATCTTCGGCGTTTGACGCTAAAGCGACGCCACGAGACAAAAAAGGCCGCACCCGCGCGGCCCTCTTGAGAACTGGGAAGCCCGATGTCGGACATCTTTCGCGAGGTGGATGAGGAAGTCCGCCGCGACAAGGCGCAGGAAATCTGGAGAAAGCACGGACCGAAATTCATCGCGGCTGCGCTGCTGTTCATCGCCAGCGTGGCCGGCTGGCAGTTCTGGCAGGCCCGGCAGTTCAAGGAGCGCGCCGCCGCCGGCGCGGCCTTCGAGGCGGCCATTGCCGAAGCCAATGGCGACAAGCCCGAGGCGCAGGCCAGCCTTACCGCCCTTTCGGCCGGCAGGAGCGGCTCCTATCCCGCCCTGTCGCGAATCCGGCTCGCTTCGGAAATGGCCCGTGCCGCGAAGGATGACGCGGCGCGCGCCAATGCGATCTCCGCTTTCGACGCCATTGCCGCGGATTCGGCGCTGCCGAGCGAATGGCGCGAGCTGGCGAAACTGCGCGCGGGCCTCCTGCTCGTCGATACCGCACCGCTCGCGGAGATCGAGAAGCGGCTCTCGCCGCTGATTTCGGCCAATGGCATCTTCCGCCATTCCGCGCGCGAGGGCGTGGCGCTCTCGGCCTGGAAGCACAAGGAGAACGCGAAAGCGCTCGATGCGCTGCAGGCGATCATCCTGGATGCGGAAACGCCGCAGGGCTTGCGCCAGCGCGCCGAATTGCTGCTTGCGGTGGTGCGCGCCGGCCCGATCAAGTGAGGCCGTCGTGCTGAAACTCGCGCTGGTGGGGAGACCGAACGTCGGCAAATCGACCCTGTTCAACCGCCTCGTGGGCAAGAAGCTCGCGCTCGTGGATGACCGGCCGGGTGTGACGCGCGATCGTCGCCTGGGCGAAGCCCGCATCGGGCCGGAACGTTTCACCGTGATCGACACCGCGGGCCTCGAGGATGCCGCCGCCGACAGCCTCTCCGCGCGCATGCGCCAGCAGACGGAAGCGGCCATCGCCGAAAGCGACGGCGTGATTTTCCTCATCGATGGCCGTGCGGGGCTCGTGCCGGATGATCGGCATTTCGCCGAACTCGTGCGGCGTTCGGGCAAGCCCGTCATCCTCGCCGCCAACAAGGTCGAGGGAAAGCAGGGCATGGCCGGCGCCTACGAGGCCTTCAGCCTGGGCCTCGGCGATCCGCTCGCGATTTCGGCCGAGCATGGCGAGGGCATGGGCGAACTCTACGAGGCCATTCTCGCGCAGCTCGATGCCAAGGCCGAGCGCGAGGCAGCGACCCGTGCCCCTGAACCCGAAAGCGATGAGGCCGAGACCGATCTCGACGTTTTCGACGCGGATGACGAGGAAGGCGAGGATCTCGAGAATTCCAGCAAGCCCCTGCGCATCGCCATCGTGGGGCGTCCGAATGCGGGCAAATCCACGCTGATCAACACGATGCTGGGCGAGGATCGCCTGCTTGTCGGGCCGGAGGCGGGCATCACGCGTGATTCCATCGGGCTTGATTGGGAATGGCGCGGGCGCAAGGTGAAGGTGTTCGACACCGCCGGCCTCAGGAAGCGCGCGCGCATCGAGGACAAGGTGGAGAAGCTCGCCGCGGGCGATGCCATCCGCGCCGCGAAATTCGCGGAGGTCGTGGTGGTGCTGCTCGATGCGACCATCGCGCTTGAAAAGCAGGATCTCACGATCATCGATCTCATTGAGCGCGAGGGCCGCGCCGTGGTGATCGGGCTCAACAAATGGGATCTGATCGAAACGCGCGGCGCCACGCTCTCGACGCTCAGGGAAGAGACGCAGCGCCTGCTGCCGCAGGTGAAGGGCTGCCCCATCGTGCCGCTTTCGGGCCTGGCAGGGCAGGGCATCGACAAGCTGATGGAAGGCGTCGTCTCGGCCTGGAAGGTATGGAATGCCCGCATTTCCACGGCGAAGCTCAATCGCTGGCTTGAAGGTGTCACGCAGAACCATCCCCCGCCGGCCGTTTCCGGCCGCCGCATCAAGTTGCGCTATGCCACGCAGGTGAAGACGAGGCCCCCGCATTTCGCGGTGTTCGGCAACCAGCTCGATGCCTTGCCCGAGGCCTATCGGCGCTATCTCGTGAATTCCTTGCGCGAGAACTTCAACCTGCCGGGCACGCCGATCCGCCTCTCCTTGCGCACCAGCGAGAACCCCTTCGACCGGAAGCGCTGACCGGACAGAGCCCGACGGGCAAGCCGACTCGTTTTGTCGGTCAGGGCTGGGAAATTCAGGACACGCCCCTCGGCGGCTCCGTGCGAATCCCGAGTGAAGCTCCGCAACGAAAGCGAAGGTTGCCGGCTGACCCGGACCGGCAAATCCCGCCTTTACGCAGGCGCGCGGAAATTCAGCACGGCGCGGCGGGGAAAATCGAAGATCTTGCCGGTTTCCTGCCAGTCCGGGCTGGTCATCGCCACGAGATGCGGCGTGAGCTCGTGCGGGGTGGGAAGCGACATCGGGTCCTTGCCCGGTGCCGCCTC
>JADCCH010000293.1 GCA_020252865.1 Methylobacterium sp. | reverse complement strand
CGGTTTGCGTGCTTCCGGGATGTGCATGCCTCAGGTGAGGCGCTGCAGCGCCTTCACGATCGCATCGCCCATCTCGGTCGTGCCGACGGCGTTCACGCCCTTCGGCGCGATGTCGCGGGTGCGGATGCCGCTCGCGAGCACATCGGCGATCGCCTTGTCCACGAGATCCGCTGCCTCCGTGAGGCCGCAGGAATAGCGTAACGCCATGGCGAAGGAGCCGATCATCGCGATCGGGTTCGCGAGGCCCTTTCCGGCGATGTCCGGCGCGGAACCATGCACCGGCTCGTAGAGTGCCTTGCGCTTGCCGGTCCTGGCATCGGGCGCGCCGAGCGAGGCCGAGGGCAGCATGCCGAGCGAGCCGGTGAGCATCGCCGCCACATCCGAGAGCATGTCGCCGAAGAGGTTGTCGCAGACGATCACGTCATATTGCTTGGGCCAGCGCACGAGCTGCATGCCGCAGGCATCCGCGAGGTGATGTTCGAGCTCGATATCCGGATATTCCGTCTTGCCGACCTTCGTGACCACTTCCTTCCACAGCACGCCCGAGCGCATCACGTTGTGCTTCTCGCTCGAAGTCACCTTCTTCCGGCGGACCTTCGCGAGATCGAAGGCGACACGCGCGATGCGCTCGATCTCATGCGTGGTGTAGACCTGCGTATCCACCGCGCGTTTCTCGCCATTCTCCAGCGTCACGATTTCCTTCGGCTCGCCGAAATAGACGCCGCCGGTCAGCTCACGCACGATCAGGATGTCGAGCCCTTCGACGATCTCGCGCTTCAGCGAGGAGGCATCGGCCAGAGCCGGATAGCAGACGGCCGGGCGGAGATTGGCGAAAAGCGCCATCTCCTTGCGCAGGCGCAGCAGGCCGGCTTCGGGCCGCGCATGGTAGGGCACATCCGCCCATTTCGGGCCGCCCACCGCGCCGAACAGCACGGCATCCGCGGCTTGCGCCCGCGACATCGCGGCATCGGTGATCGCGACGCCATGCGCGTCAAAGGCCGAGCCGCCGACGAGATCGGTCTCGGTCTCGAATTTCGCAATGCCCGCGCGATCAAGGAAGGCGGTGACCTTTTTCACCTCGTGGGCCACCTCCGGGCCGATGCCATCGCCCGGGAGGAGCAGAAGATTGAAGGACGCCATGGTGAACCCCTTTCAAGCTTGCCGGCCGTTTTGCGTGGGCCGGATTTCGCGAATGTGACAGTTGATGCTGACTACAGGGCCGGGCCATGCGGTACAACCCGTCTTTCGATAGGAAAGGCAAGGGGTTGCGGGATGGCTCCGTCCGGAAAGTCGGCGGTATACCACGCCGATCCGTGCGTTCCTACTTCGAATTTTTCAACTTGAGACAGCCGTTCCGGCGGGATCGCGAATGCCGTTTCCGCTGCCAGCGCTTACCGCAATGCGTCGAAGACCTTGCCGCCGGCGCGACCGGTCTGCGGCAGGCCCAGCTTCGCCTCGACTTCCCGGATGGCCGCGCGCGTCATTGGGCCGATCGCCCCATCGGGTTGGCCGACATCATAGCCCCGCGCGATCAGCCGCTCCTGCAGCATCTTCCGTTCGGCGCGCGAGAGACCGCGATCATCCGTGGGCCAGGGGGTGCGAATGCCAGCGCGGCCGCGCAACCGATCGGAGAGCACGGAAATCGCCAGCGCATAGCTTTCTGCGGCATTATAGGCATAGGCCGCATCGAAATTCCGCGTCACGAGGAAGGCCGGGCCATTGCGGCCGGCCGGGAGAAGGAGGCCGGCGGCCGGCAGGCCCGAGACCAACGAACCATCGAGCCGCGTGATGCCGCGCGAGGCCCAGGAATCCACCGTCGCCTTGTTCGTGCGTCCCGAGGCGCCGGCATAGCCCGAGGGCACCTTGACCTCATAGCCCCAGCTCGCGCCGGTGATCCAGCCGGAGCGCTTGAGATAATTCGCGGTGGAAGCCAGCGCATCGGGGATGGAATCCACGAGGTCGCGCTTGCCGTCGCCGTCGAAATCCACCGCGAGGCGCAGATAGGTGGAGGGAATGAATTGCGTATGGCCGAAGGCACCGGCCCAGGAGCCGCGCAGTTTCTCGGCCGCGAGGTCGCCGCGCTCGATGATTTTCAGCGTGGAAATCAGCTCACCGCGAAAGAATTCGCGCCTGCGGGGGCCGAAGCATGCGGCGGTGGAGAGCGCCTGCGGCAGAAAGCGGCCGCCCGAGATGTTGCCGTAATCGCTTTCGACACCCCAGACCGCGACGACCGTATGGCGATCGACCCCATAGGCCTGCTCGATGCGCGAAAGCAGCGAAGCGTGCTTCTGGAGGAGCGCGCGGCCCTCGCTCACCTTCTGCTCGTCCACGAGCGTGGCGAGGTAATCCCAGATCGGCGTCTTGAACTCCGGCTGGTTCTGCATCAGCTCGATCACGCGCATATCCGGCTCGATGCCGCGCATCACGCGGTCGAAGGTCGCGCCGGGCACGCCGGCCGCGGTCGCGGCGGAGCGCAGGGAGGCCATGCAGGCGGCGAAATCCGCCGAAGCGGTGCTCGCGGCGGAGATCAGCAAGGCAACGGACAAAGAAAAAGCGCGCATGGCGGGATTCTCCGGCAACATGCGCGCGAAAATAGGGCGATCATGGTTAAGGGAGATCAACCAGCCGGCAGAATTACAGCCAGGCGCGGCTCTCCTTCGCCCTGGCTTCATAGGCATCGATCGAGGCCTTCTTCACCATGGTCAGCCCGATATCGTCGAGGCCTTCCATCAGGCACTTCTTGCGGAAGGAGTCGATCTCGAACTTCACCGTGCCGCCATCCGGGCCCTTGATCTCCTGCTTAGCGAGATCAACCGTCAGCGTCGCGTTCGAGCCGCGATCGGCGTCGTCAAACAGCTTGTCGAGGTCCTCCTGGCTGACCGTGATCGGCAGGATGCCGTTCTTGAAGCAGTTATTGTAGAAAATGTCGGCGAAGCTCGTGGAAATCACGCAGCGGATGCCGAAATCGAGCAAAGCCCACGGGGCATGCTCGCGGGAGGAGCCGCAGCCGAAATTGTCGCCGGCGATCAGGATCTCGCTCTTCCGGTAAGCCGGCTTGTTCAGCACGAAATCCCGGTTCTCGCTGCCATCTTCATTGTAGCGCATCTCGGAGAACAGCGCGACGCCGAGGCCGGTGCGCTTGATCGTCTTCAGGAACTGCTTGGGGATGATCATGTCGGTATCGACATTGACCACTTTCAGCGGCGCCGGGGTGGAAGTGAGGGTGGTGAAGGGCTGCATGGAGCGTGCTTTCCGTCTCAGTTGTGTTTTGCGCCCCAGAGTGGAGCGACTGGTTTTTGCGTCTGTCGCATTTTCTTCACGCGAACCGGCGTCCACTTCGCTTGAAAATGCTCCTTAACCCGCCTTGGCTTCAATCTTTTCCATGTCGTCATCGGAGAGGCCGAAATGATGGCCGATCTCATGGATGAGCACATGGGTGATGATGGCGCCGAGCGTTTCCTCATGCTCGGCCCAGTAATCGAGGATGGGGCGGCGATAGAGCCAGATCATGTTCGGCTCCTGCCCGGTATGCTGGATGGCCGCCGCCGTGGTGAGGCCGTGGCCATGGAACAGCCCGAGGATATCGAAGGGCGTTTCGAGTTCCATCGCCTCGATCACTTCCTCGTCGGGGAAGTCTTCGATCTTGATGACGATGTGCCCGCAGAGCTTGCGGAATTCCTCCGGCAGCGTCTCGTAGGCATGCGCGGCCATCTCCTCGAAATCAGCGAGGTTCGGCGCCTGCATCGGGGCCCAGGAGGCCGAGGGAAAACGCTGCGTTGCACTCATCGAGAGACACTCACCACCATTTCAATTGATGGCCGAAATACCATGCCAGCGCCACGAAAGCGATCAGCGAGAGCGCGCGCCCGATCCTTCTGGCCCAGATCTCGATCCGGTCCGCCGGCTCGGCATGCTGCTTCAGCGCATCATGCCCGGCGAAGTGGTCCGCCGCCCGCGCGAGCGATGAGGAGAGGAAACCCTCCCCCTGTTCCATCTTTGGCGGGCGCGGCTCGTTGCTCACTCACAACGTCCGGATATCGACGAACCGGCCCGCGATCGCCGCGGCGGCGGCCATGGCCGGCGAGACGAGATGCGTGCGGCCCTTGAAGCCCTGACGGCCCTCGAAATTGCGATTCGAGGTGGAGGCGCAGCGCTGGCCCGGCTTCAGCTGATCGGGGTTCATGCCAAGGCACATCGAGCAGCCCGGCTCTCGCCACTGGAAGCCGGCGGCGGTGAAGATACGATCGAGCCCTTCCGCTTCCGCCTGCTCCTTCACGAGGCCGGAGCCCGGAACGATCATCGCGTATTCGAGGCGGCTCGAAATGGTCTTGCCCTCGACGACCTTGGCCACCGCGCGCAGATCCTCGATACGGCCATTGGTGCAGGAGCCGATCCAGACCACGTCGAGCTCGATATCGGTCATTTTCCTGCCGGGCGTGAGGCCCATATAGGAGAGCGCGCGCTCTTTCGACTGGCGTTTCACCTCGTCGGGGATCGCGGCCGGATCGGGCACGGTGCCGGCGATCGAGACCACATCCTCGGGCGAGGTGCCCCAGGAGACGATGGGCGGCAGGTTATTCGCATCGAGCGTGACGACGCGATCGAAATGTGCGCCCTCATCGGTCTTCAGCGTTTCCCAGAATTTCAGCGCCTGCTCCCAATGCGCGCCCTTCGGTGCCTTGGGGCGGCCCTTCAGGTATTCGAAGGTTTTCTCGTCCGGCGCGATGAGGCCGGCGCGCGCGCCGCCTTCGATCGTCATGTTACAGACAGTCATGCGGCCTTCCATCGTGAGGTCACGGATGGCCGAGCCCGAAAACTCGATCACCGAGCCGGTGCCGCCGGCGGTGCCGATCTCGCCGATGATCGCAAGAACGATGTCCTTTGCGGTGACGCCCTTGCCGAGGCTGCCCTTCACCTCGACCAGCATGTTCCTGGCCTTCTTCTGGATCAGCGTCTGGGTCGCCAGCACATGCTCGACCTCGGAGGTGCCGATGCCATGGGCCAAAGCCCCGAATGCGCCATGGGTGGAGGTGTGGCTGTCGCCGCAGACGATCGTCGTGCCCGGCAGGGTGAAGCCCTGCTCCGGGCCGATGACGTGCACGATGCCCTGGCGCTTGTCGCGCTCGGAATAATATTCGATGCCGAAATCCTTCGCGTTCCGCGCGAGTGTCTCGACCTGGATGCGGCTTTCTTCTTCCTCGATACCCTTGCTGCGATCGGAAGTCGGGACATTGTGGTCCACCACCGCGAGGGTTTTCTGCGGCGCGCGCACCGGGCGGCCGGTCATGCGCAGGCCCTCGAAGGCCTGGGGCGAGGTGACCTCGTGCACAAGATGCCGGTCGATATAGAGGAGGCAGGTGCCGTCCGGCTGGCGATCCACCACGTGGTCGTCGAAAATCTTGTCATAAAGGGTCTTCGGCGCGGCGCTCATGGCAGCATTTCGTCCTG
>JADCCH010000292.1 GCA_020252865.1 Methylobacterium sp. | reverse complement strand
TGCGATAATAATAAGATAAGAGCATGATGTGCTTCCGTCTGAACACATCATGCTCTAGCCCTGCCGCAGGCGAAAGCGCTGAATCTTGCCGGTTTGCGTCTTCGGCAATTGCGCCGTGAACACCACCGACCGGGGATATTTGAACGGCGCAATGGTCACCTTCACATGCTCCTGCAAGCGCTTGATTGTCTCGGCGTCACCGGCGATCCCGGTGACCAGCACCACATGCGCTTCCACGATCTGCCCGCGTTCCTCATCCGGCACGCCGATCACCGCACATTCCTGCACATGGGGATGGGCGAGAAGCGCCGCCTCCACCTCCGGCCCGGCGATGTTGTAGCCGGCGGAGATGATCATGTCGTCGGAACGCGCGGCGAAGTGAAAATAACCCTCCTCGTCCTGCCAGAAAGAGTCTCCCGTGAGGTTCCAGCCCTCCCGAACATAATTCTTTTGCCGACTATCCGAGAGGTAACGGCACCCCGTGGGCCCGCGCACCGCAAGACGGCCGACCTGCCCCCTCGGCATCTCCCTCATCGCCTCATCGACAATGCGGGCCTCATAGCCCGTCACCGGCTTCCCCGTGCAGGCCGGATGCGAATCTCCGAATCGATTGGAGATGAAAATATGCAACATCTCGGTCGCCCCAATGCCGTCGAGCATCGGTTTGCCGGTCTTGCGCATCCATTCCTCATAGACCGGCGCCGGCAAGGTCTCGCCGGCTGATACCGCCGCTCGCAGCGAGGAGAGATCGGCGCCCTCGTCCATCGCGCGCAGCATCACGCGATAAGCGGTGGGCGCGGTGAAGCAGACCGTCGCCTTGTAGGTCTGGATGATTTCGACCATGTTCGGCGGAGTGGCGCTTTCGAGAAGCGCCGCCGTCGCGCCGAAGCGCAGCGGGAAAATCGCGAGCCCGCCGAGGCCGAAGGTGAATGCCAGCGGAGGCGAGCCCACGAACACATCCTCCGGCGTGACCTTCAGAACCTCCCTCGCATAACCATCGGCAATGATGAGCAGATCCCGATGGAAATGCATCGTCGCCTTGGGTTCACCCGTCGTGCCAGAGGTAAAGCCGAGAAGCGCCACATCATCGCGCCCGGTTTTCACCGCATCGAAGCGCACGGGCTTGCGGAGCGCCGCACGATCAAGCTCGGCATCATGGTTCGCGGTGCCGTCAAAGCCAATCACATGCGAGAGCGTGACGCTGGTCTTTGCCGCCGCCACGAGGTCATCCATCAGCCGCGTATCGCAAAGCGCCAGGCTGACTTTCGCCTTGTCGATGATCTGCGAAAGTTCGCCCGCCCGCAGCATCGGCATGGTGTTTACCACCACCGCGCCGGCCTTGGTGGCCGCGAGCCAGCAGGCAACCATGGCCGGGTTGTTTGCGGAGCGGATCAGCACCCGGTTGCCCGGCTTCAGCGCATAATCCTCGACGAGCGCATGGGCGATGCGGTTGGTCCAGTCCGAGAGCTCCTTGTAGGTGCGCTGACGGCCGTTGCCGATGAGCGCGGTATGATCGCCAAAGCCACGTTCGACCATGCGGTCCGTCAGTTCCACCGCGGCATTCAGCCAGGCGGGGTAGTCGAACCCGTCAAGCCGGATCTCCGGCCATTGTTCGAACGGTGGAAGGCTGTCGCGGGCGAAGGTGTCGACATGGCCACTGGGCCCGAGGACGTTGGTCTGTGGCATGGCCATGCTCCTCAGAACTCGGGAAGGACCGCCGTGGCCTCGATCTCGACCTTGGCGCGGTCCTCTACCAGGGCCACCACCTGCACCAGCGCCATGGCAGGGAAATGCCGCCCGAGATGCGCGCGATAAGCGCGTCCGATCTTCGGGAGGCTGGCGAGATACTCTTGCTTGTCCGTGACATACCAGGTGAGGCGCACCAGATGCTCGGGTCTTGCGCCGGCCTCGGCAAGCACAGCGACGATGTTCTTCAGCGTCTGCTCCACCTGGCCGGCGAAATCGTCTGTCTCGAATTCCTGATCCGAATTCCAGCCGACGAGGCCGCCGAGGAAGATCATCCGGCCTCTGGCCATGATCCCGTTGGCGTAGCCTTTAGCCGGCTTCCAGTTTCGTGGATGGAGAACCTCGTGCGGAGATGTCTCATTGATCTGCATCAGAGATTTCCCTTCATGTCGGAGAGCAGGGCGCGGGCAATCACGACGCGTTGCACGTCGGATGCACCCTCGTAGATGCGCAAGGCCCGGATCTCGCGGTAAAGGCTCTCAACGATCGAACCTTTGCGCACGCCATCGCCGCCATGAAGTTGCACGGCGAGGTCGATGACGCGCTGCGCCGCTTCCGTCGCGTGGAGCTTCGCCATCGCCGCCTCGCGCGTCACGCGAGCCGCCCCCCGATCCTTTGTCCAAGCAGCGCGATAGACGAGCAAAGCCGCCGCATCGATTTCCAAGGCCATATCCGCCAGGTGGCCCTGCACCATCTGGAGTTCACCGAGAGGAGCACCCCCGATTTTTCGCGTCTGCACCCGGGCCAGGGCTTCATCCAGCGCTCGGCGGGCGAAGCCAAGCGCAGCCGCGCCCACGGTGGAACGGAAGACATCAAGCACCGCCATGGCGATCTTGAACCCGTCACCCGGGCTGCCGATCAGTGCGGTTTCCGGGACGACCGCATTTTCCAGCCGCAGCCATGCGAGCGGGTGCGGGGCCATCACGTCGATGCGCTCGACCACCTCGAATCCG
>JADCCH010000291.1 GCA_020252865.1 Methylobacterium sp. | reverse complement strand
CCGGGTGGCCGAGCGCGAGGCCAGCGAGAAGGCCGAGGAGCAGCGCCTGCTGCGCGCGCTCGGCGTCGCGGGTTTTGCGATGATGAACATCATGCTCCTCTCGGTATCGGTCTGGTCCGGCAACGAGACGGGGCTCTCGCGCGAGGCGCGTGACTTCTTCCACTGGATTTCCGCGCTGATCGCGCTGCCGACCGCCGCCTATTCCGGCCGCCCTTTCTTCGACAGCGCCATTCGCTCGCTCAAGGCGCGCGCCGTGAACATGGATGTGCCGATCTCGCTGGGCATCCTGCTGGCGCTGGGCATTTCCGTCTGGGAGACGCTGCAATCGGGCGAGCACGCCTATTTCGACGGCGCGGTGATGCTCATCTTCTTCCTGCTGATCGGCCGCGTGCTCGACCAGATGATGATGCGCCGCACACGCGCCGTCGCCTCGAACCTTGCGGCACTCCGCGCGGAAACCGTCACGCGCATCCTGCCCGATGGCGTGCTGAAGGAAGTCGCCGCCGCGACGGTCGAACCCGGCCAGCTCGTGCTGGTGCGCCCCGGCGAGCGGATCGGCGTCGATGGCCTGATCGAGCGCGGCACCTCCGATATCGACCAGAGCCTCGTGACCGGCGAGACCGCGCATCAGGCCGTCCAGCCGGGCATGGATGTGCACGCCGGCACGATGAACCTCTCGGGGACCCTGGAAATCCGCGTGCGCCACGCCGCGGCGAGCACTTTGCTGGCGCGCATCGAGGCGCTGCTCGCACACGCCACCGAGAAGCGCGCGGGCTATGTGCGCCTCGCGGATCGCGCCGCGCGCGCCTATGCGCCGGTGGTGCATACTGCGGCGGCGCTCACCTTCATCGGCTGGATGCTCTGGGGCCTTTCCTGGCAATCGGCCCTGCTGATCTCCGTCACGGTGCTCATCATCACCTGCCCCTGCGCGCTGGGCCTCGCGATTCCCGCCGTTCAGGTCGTGGCCTCGGGCGCGATGTTCCGCCGCTCGATCCTGCTCCATGCGGGTGACGCGCTGGAGCGGCTTGCCGAGGTGGATACCGTGGTCTTCGACAAGACCGGCACCCTCACCCTGCCGGAGCCGGTGATCGCCAATCGCAAGGAGATCCCGGATCGCCTGCTGACCATTGCCGGCCGGCTGGCGCTCTCCTCGCGCCACCCCCTCGCGGTGGCGATCGCCAAGGCGGGCGGCGCCGATAATCCATTCCGCGATGTGCGCGAAACGCCCGGACAGGGCCTTGAAGCCGAGGATACGCGCTTGAAGATCCGCCTTGGCTCGCCGGCCTTCTGCGGGGCGGAAGCGGAAGCCAGGGCGGTTTCGGAAGCCTGTCCCGAGGCATCTCTCATCGCCATGCGCTGTGGCACGGATGTCGCGGTCTTCGCGATCCGTCAGCCCCTGCGTGCCGATGCCCGCGCAACCATCGAGGCCTTGAAGGGTCTCGGACTCTCGGTTGAAATCCTTTCGGGCGACCGCGAGATCCCGGTTGCGAGCGTGGCGAAGGCCCTTGGCATCGATCATTGGCGGGCGGGCGTGGAGCCCGGTGGCAAGGTTGCGCGACTTGAGGAACTGCGTGCGCAGGGCCGGAGGGTGCTGATGGTGGGCGATGGCATCAACGATGCCCCGGCGCTTGCTGCCGCGCATGTCTCGATCTCGCCGGTTTCGGCCACAGATCTCGCGCAGGCACAGGCCGATCTGCTGGTCACGGGCGCTTCGCTCGGCCCGGTGGCGGATTCGATCCGCATCGCGCGGAAAGCGCGCCGCCTGATGACGCAGAATCTCTGGCTCGCGGTCATCTACAATGCCGTGGCGGTTCCGATCGCGATTGCCGGCCTTGCGACCCCCTTTGTCGCGGCCATCGCGATGTCTGGTTCGTCGCTGATCGTCACGATGAACGCGATGCGCGCACGGTTTGGTGGAGAAAGCCCATGAACATCCTTGTGATCCTCATCCCCATGGCCCTGGCCATGGGCGCCCTGGGTCTCGGTGCCTTCCTCTGGTCGCTGAAGACGCGGCAATTCGAGGATATCGAGGGTGCCTCGTGGAGGGTCATCCTCGATGACGATGACCTGCCTGATGAAGCGAAGCGCTGAGGCGCGTTTTCAGCTCTCGCGCTTCAGGGCGCTTTCGTGCCAGCGATGGAGCAGGCGGTGGGAGAGCCAGCTTGTCGCGAGGAAGATCACGATGCCCGACAGCGAAATCAGCAGCAGCGCCGCGAACATGCGCGGGATCTTGAGCTGGTAGCCGCTTTCGAGAATGCGATAGGCCAGACCCGAGGCGCTGCCGCCCGAACCGGCCACGAATTCGGCGACCACCGCGCCAATCAGCGCGAGGCCGCCTGAGATCTTCAGCCCACCAAGAAAATACGGGAGAGAAGCTGGCAGGCGCAGATAACGCATCGTCTGCCAGCGGCTCGCGCGATAGAGCTGGAACAGCGAGACGAGATTGTGGTCCGCGGAATTCAGCCCCAGAATCGTGTTCGAGAGGATGGGGAAGAAGGCGACAATCCAGGCACAGATCAGCAGTGACAGGTTAACATCCTCCGCCAGGATGATGATCAGCGGCGCAATCGCCACCACGGGCGTCACCTGAAGGATGACAGCGTAGGGAAAAAGCGAGCGTTCGAGCCATTTTGACTGCGTGAAGAGGATGGCCAGGGCCACGCCAATGCTCACCGCCGCGATCAGCGCGGCAAAGGTGATGCGCAGCGTGATCCAGAGCGCGCCCGAAAGGGTGTGCCAATCCTGAACCAGCGTCTGCGCGATCACCAGCGGGCCGGGAAACAGATAGGCCGGAATATTCTTGTACCGAACCACCCATTCCCAAAGGCCGATGATGAGGACGCCGACGATGATCGGCGCGAGAATGTCCGGCCAGCGGCTCCTGGGAAGACCCAGGATCCGCGCCTCTTCGGCAAAGACCGGAGCGGTCTCCTGATCGGTGCCGCGCGCGGCAGAAGGAGCAGGCGTGGTTTCGCTCATGCGTCGATGGCCTTTTTCAGAGCTTCCGAGCCGAGGCGGCAGAGATGCGCATATTCGGGAGAGGTGCGGAACAGGTTGTCGCGCGGGAACGGCGCATCCACGATGAGTTCGCTCATCACGCGTCCCGGCCGCGCGGCCATCACGACGATGCGCTCGGAGAGATAGACGCTCTCGAACACCGAATGCGTGACGAACACCGCCGTGAAGCGGTTGCGCTGCCAGAGCATCAGCAGGTCATCATTGAGCTTGTGGCGGGTGATCTCGTCGAGCGCCGCGAAGGGCTCGTCCATCAGCAGCACCTTCGGCTCGGTGACCAACGCGCGGGCGATGGAAACGCGCATCTTCATGCCGCCGGAAAGCTCGCGCGGATAGCTCTTCTCGAAGCCCTTGAGGCCCACGAGTTCCAGCATCGCGGCGGCACGCTGGTCAGCCTCCGTGCGGTTCATCTTCTTGAGGCGAAGGGGCAGCGTGACATTGTCAAGCGTCTGCGCCCAGGGCAGAAGTGTCGGCTCCTGGAAGACAAAGCCGAGGCTGTGCTCGGGCCTTCCATAAGCATCCGCGCTCTGCGCGCCCGGCCAGTCGATCGTCCCGGCGGAGGGCTGGGAGAGATCGGAGATCAACCGCAGCAGGGTGGATTTCCCGCAGCCCGAGGGGCCGAGCAGGCTCACGAACTCGCTCGCATAGAGGTCGAGATCCACGTCGCGCAAGGCGAGCGTGCCGTTCGAGAATTTTTTCGACAGGCCGCGGACCGAGACGAGCGGCCTTCCTGCCGCCCGCCCCGTTGCAGAGCCCGTGCCTTGGCCCAAAGCCATCAGACGCCGACGCCCTTGTTGATGAAGGAAAGGTCGTAGGCCTTCCTGACATCAATATTCGCGGGGAAGACGCCGGCGGCATGCATGTCCTTGTAGAACGAGGCCCAGCGATCGTCGGTCATCGCGCCGACGCCGAGCTTCAGCGCGTCGCCGGACATCACGATGCCCTTTTCGTTCATCACCTTGATCGCATAGGCGATCTTCTCGTCGGTCATGTCGGGGTTGTCACGCTTGATGAGCGCGTTGGCGGCTGCGTTATCCGGGCCATTCTTCATATAGGCGGCCCAGCCCTCGAGCGAGGCCGTCACGAAGCGCTGCACGAGGTCCTTCTTCTCGGCCACCATCTTCCGGGAAATGTTGATCGTGGTGTTGTAGTTGCCGAAGCCCGCATCGGCGATGAGATGCACGAGTGGATCGACCCCGCCTTCCTTCTGGATCGCGAAGGGTTCGGAAGAAAGGAAGCCCTGCTGGCAGATGTTCTTGTCGGCCAGGAACGGCGCCATGTTGAAGGTGTAGGGGCGGATCTGCTCGTCGGAATAGCCGAACTTCGCTTTCAGGAACGGCCAGTAGGAGGTGCGGCCCGCGCCGCCCACGAGGATCGGCTTGCCCTTCAGCTGCTCGAAACTGTCATTGCCCACGCCGCGATGGCAGATGATGACCTGCGGGTCCTTCTGGAAGATCGAGGCGATGCAAAGGAAGGGGAGGTTCTCCTCGACATAGCGGATGGCCTCGAAGGAGTTTGACATGATCATGTCCACGCGGCCGCCGAGCAGAAGCTGCGAGGGGTTCTGCTGCGGACCGCCCATGCGGATATCCGCGTCGATGCCATGCTTCCTGTAGATGCCGTTGGCGACCGCGTAATAGAAGCCGCCATGCTCGGCCTGCGCGCGCCAGTTGGTCTGATAGCTGACCTTGTCGAGGCTCTGGGCGTTCACGCGGCGGCCTGTCACGGGCACGAGCACGGAAGCGGCCGAGCCGCCCAGCAGGCCAAGCGCGGCACGACGGTTCAGGCGATATTTCATCATCATGGGTCCGTTCTCCGTTCGAGCGTCTGATCCGCCCTCTTCCCCCGATATCGGGCGCAGGTCAAATGCTGCAATGCCCATGCCGCACGAAGTGCGGCGCGGCGATGGGCGCTTCCTGCCCAGAGCGCCAGCAGGATGGCGCGGGATTGGGCGGACTGCAATTCGCGAATGCGGATTTCAGCGGATGTTTCTGCACAAAGGCACTGGCCGGCGGCATCGGGCTTGCTATTCTGGCGCAAAAGAGGAATCCGGCTTCCCGGTTCCATGGAAAGCGTCGTCCGATGAACGTTCCTGCGCGAAAAGTCTCCGCCGAGAATCCCGGCTTGCCCGCCGCGATCGAGGCGGTTCTGGCCGAAATCGGCGATGTGCCGGTGGTAACCGAAGACAAGGTGGTGCGGAGGAAAAGCCGCGATTTCTTCTGGTATTCGCCCATTCTCAACGAGGAGCTCGCGCAGAAGAGCGCGGATATCTATGTTTTACCGCGCAACGAGGCCGATCTCGTCACGCTGGTGCGGGCCTGCGTCAAGCATCGCGTGCCGATCACCCCGCGCGGCGGCGCCACCGGCAATTACGGGCAGGCCGTGCCGATGGAGCGCGGCGTGCTGCTCGACATGACCAACTTCGACGGGATCGAATGGGTGAAGCCGGGCCGCGTGCGCTGCGGCGCGGGCCTGCTCATGGGCAAGCTCGATCAGGAATTGAAGCCACACGGGCAGGAAATCCGCCTCCACCCCTCCACCAAGCGCACGGCGACCATCGGCGGCTTTGTTGCGGGCGGTTCGGGCGGTGTCGGGTCCGTCACCTATGGCGGCCTGCGGGAGCCCGGCAACATCCTCGCCGCGCGGATCGTGACCGTGGAGGATGAACCCCGCATCATCGAACTGAGGGGCGATGCCGCGCAGAAGATCAACCGCGCCTATGGCACGACGGGCATCATCACCGCCCTCGAAATGCCGCTCGCGCCGGCCTGGCCCTGGCATGACGTGGTTGTCGCCTTCGATGATTTCGCGAAGCTGCTGGATGCCGGGTTCGCCGCCGCGAAGGCCGATGGTGTCGTCAAGAAGCTGATGAGCGGCATCGCCTGGCCCCTGCCCGATTTTTTCGGCCAGCTGAAGCCCTTCTGCCCCGAAGGCAGGCACATCCTCGCCGCAATGATCGCGGAAGCGTCACTCGAAAGCTTCCGCGACATCGTGGAGCCGCTGGGTGGCACGATCACGCTGGAAACGCCGACGCGCGAGGAGCCGGGCTCGGTGCCGCTCTACGAATATACCTGGAACCACACGACCCTGCAGATGCTGAAGGCGGATCGCTCGGTCACCTATCTCCAGTGCCTCTAT
>JADCCH010000290.1 GCA_020252865.1 Methylobacterium sp. | reverse complement strand
GGTGCAGCGGCAGAGATTGCCGGAGAGAATGTCATCGACAGCCGCGCGGGTGAGCGGGCGCTCGGCCTCGTGATAGGCCGCGAAGAGGCTCATCACGATTCCCGGCGTGCAGAAGCCGCATTGCGAGCCGTGATGCGCAATCATCGCCTGCTGGATCGGGTGAAGCGTGCCGACGGCCGAGAGATCCTCCACCGTCAGCACTTCCGCACCATCGATCTGCCCGAGCAGGAGAATGCAGGCATTGACCGGCTCATAGCGCAGGCGGCCCTCGCGCAGGCGGGCGAGCACCACCGTGCAGGCCCCGCAATCGCCCTCGTTGCAGCCTTCTTTGGTGCCCGTGGCGCGTTGCTCCTCGCGCAGCCACTCGAGCAGCGTGAGGGAAGGGTCGAACCCGTCGCGTTCGACGGTCTGGCCCCGGAAGATGAACCGCAAGGTGCGACGCATGATCTTTAGTTTCTCCTTCCGTTCATGGTGAGGGAGGCGCGGGAAACTTCAAGAGGGCAAAGGGGTCGCAACCCTCAGGACATTCCGAGATATCGCCCGGGGCGATGATTGATCGCGAGGATCAGGTTCACCACTACGGCTCCCAGCAGCGAGAGCGCGAGATTCTGCGGCGGCAGCACCGCCAGCGAGGCGAGCAGGATGGCGCAATCGATGCCGAGTTGCACATAACCCGCGCGCCAGCCGAATTTTTCCTGCAGGAACATCGCGAGGATGTTCACCCCGCCAAGCGCCGTGCGATGCCGGAACAGCATGAGCAAGCCATTGCCCATCAATCCCCCGCCGAGGATCGTCGCGAAGACCGGATCGAGCGGGATCATCACGATCCAGTTCGGCAGGAATTTCGCGAAGAGCGAGACGACCGTCACGGCGAGAAAGGTGCGCAGGGCCACCTTCCAGCCCATCCGCCAGGCGGCCAGCGCGTAGAACGGCACGTTCACCGCCGAGAAGGCGAGCCAGAAGCCCGCGCCGGACGCGTGGTGCAGCAGCAGCCCGAGGCCGGCCGTGCCGCCGGTCACCAGCTTCGCCTGGCTGTAGAGCATCACGCCCACGGCAATGAACAGCGTGCCCATGAGGATCGCGAGAGCATCCTCATGGGCTGCGTGGCGCTGCAATTCCATGTTCGGATCATGCCTGTTCACGCGGCCGGCCTCGCTCGGAAGGATCGCCATGGGTCCTGGCGAAACCGGCAACGACGCCAGCAAGTTTCACGCCACCGGGAGATTGCCAGAACGGCGCGGCATGGGCATCGGTCAGCGCGTTGATCTCCTGCATGTAGCCGGTGCCGCGGCCCCTGAGTTCGACCTCGATCCTTGCCCGATCCGGATAGAGCTTCAGCGCTTCCGACCAGATCGCACGGCCCGCGAGACAGCCCGAGGCGCCGGCCTCGCCGGCATGTTCGAGCGTGGCGCGGAATTCCGCCATGCCCGCGCCGGCGGAGAGCATCACCCAGGGCCTCCCGCAGGGTCGGTCCATCTCTTCCCATGGCGCGGGCTTGCGGGGGGCGGCCGCGATGGGGTTGCTGATCGGAGGGCGCTGGTCGATCACCGTCATCTTGAAGCGCCTTGCCGCATCCGCCATCCGGCGCAGGCCCAGCAGTTTCCCAGCGCTGATCGCCCTCATGCTCGTTCCTCGAGGAAGGCCAGCACTTCCGCCTTTGTTGGCGCTCCCAGTGGCCCGCCCGGGCGCGTCACCTTGATCGCCGCCGCGGCACTCGCGAAGCGGATCGCCGCCTGGAGCGAAAGGCCCTCCACCAGCGCGAAGGCAAAGGCGCCGTGCCAGGTATCCCCCGCCCCGAGCGTATCGACCGCCTTCACCGCGAAGGCCGGGTGATGCGTCACGCGGCCCTCCCAGTGGCTGAAAGTGCCGTGCTCGCCATCGGTCGCGGCGATGAAGTTCGTGTGGCCCTTCGCATATTGGGCCAAGGCCTCGCCGATATGGCTGATGCCGGTCATCTCGCGCATGGCCTGCGCCGAGAAGATCGCATGCGTGGAAGCCTCCACGAGGCGCGGTTCCTGCGGCGCGCGATCGCCATCGAGCACGGCGATCTTTCCCTTGGCCCGGGCGGATTCGAACATGCGCAGGGCGACATTCTCCCAGCGCACATCGCCCAGAACGGCATCGAATCCGGCGGGCAATTCGCGCGGCACGGAGGGGGCATCTTCCGGCGCGCCCGGATCCAGGATGTTGAAGATCGAGCGATCACCATTGGGCTCCACCACGATGGTCGAGCGCGAGGTGCGCATGCCCGGCAGCGCCACGCTGAGGCTGGTGTCGATGCCATAGCCCTCGAGCAAGCCGCGCAATTGCGCTCCCACCGCGTCATCGCCGAAGCGCGCAAGCAGGCTCGGCCTGCCGCCGAGCTTTGCGATGGCAAAGGCGCCGTTCGTGGCCGTGCCCCCGATGGTGGTGACGATGCCGCTCGCGCGGTGCTTCTGGCCGGACGTGATCGGCATCGGCAGCGTGTAGATGTCATCGAGGACGGCAATGCCGACACAGAGGATGCGGGTCATGGCTCGGGGCTTTGGTCGAAAAGGCAGGAGCCCGATGGTTAGGCAGCGAAGCCGTTGCCCGCAAGCCCCTCCGGCACGATCGGCATGGGGATCGTGCCGCCGTTTTCTCACTTGGCCCTTGCCAGCAGGGGGGTGTTGATCGGAAGGAAGGGAGCCTGACAAAGCGTTCGCGGGAGGGGTCATGGAGAGCATCGCACCGGCGAGGCGGGGAAGGGCGCCCGTGGGTCTGTTCCTGGCGGTCCTCGCGTGGCTGTTCGGCCCCTGTTTCGCGCGGGCGCAGGCTCCGGTCCAACCGCCGCCGATTGCGCCGCAAAGCATCCTGCGGCTCTTCATCGGCAACGCGCAGAGGCTCGATGTCGCCCGCCTCGCGATCGAGGGCTACCTGCGCTCCAATCCCGGCATCGGCATCGAGATCGAGACGGGGGGCACCACGCTCGAGCAGCAGCAGCAGATGCTGAATGCCGCTTTGACCTCGAAGGATTCCGGCTACGATCTCTTTCTGATCGATGTGCTGCGTCCGGCGCAATGGGCGGCCGCGCAATGGGCCGAACCGCTCGATGCCCATCTCGGCGCGGAACGGGATTTCCTTCTCGACCGCTACCTGCCAGGAATGAGGGCCGCGAGCGTGCATGCCGGGCGGGTGATGGCGCTCCCTTATTTCGCGGATGCGCAATTCCTTTATTATCGCAAGGATTTGCTGGAGAAATACGCGCTGGAGCCGCCGCGGAGCTGGGATGAGTTGAAAGCCGCCGCCCAGAAGATCATGGCCGGCGAGAATAACCCGGCCCTGATCGGCCTCCAAAGTGCCGGTGCGCCGGTGGAAAGCACGGTCTGTACCTATCTCGTGCCGCTCTGGGCCACGGGGGAGGATCTTCTCGCGGGGGGCAGGCCCAATCTTGGAAGCGAGGCCGCCAAGCGCCCCT
>JADCCH010000029.1 GCA_020252865.1 Methylobacterium sp. | reverse complement strand
GTGGCGAGGGCCATGCCGGTCATTGCCTTCGGCGAGGCCGATGCGAACCTCATCGCCTGGCTCGACATCTGGGCCTCGCCGATCCGGCTCGATCCGAACTGGAACAAGGGCGATTACTACGGCAGGACTCCGCCGAATGATGGCCTCGCGCAGGCTCTGAAGATCGTGACTCTCCACGCCAACCATGCAGATTGGGCCAACAAGACCTTCGGCCGCAAATGGGCGAAGGAGGGCGAAAACCCCGCTTCCGGCTTCGACAAGCGCTTCCTGATCGAGACGACACTCGACAATGCCGGTGCGGCGCGCGCGAAGGTTTCGGATGCGAACCACTTCCTCTATCTCGTGAAGGCGAACCAGCTTTTCGTCGCGGGCGGCGGCACGCTCGATGAGGGCGTGAAGAAGATCAAGGCGCCCGTTTTGCTCATTCATTCGCCGAAGGACCTCGTTTTTCCCGGCGCGGGCGTGGATGATACGGCAAAGCGCCTGAAGGATGCCGGGCTCTCCGTGCAGCAGGTGCAGTTGCAGGGTGATCGCGGCCATCTCGATGGCGTACTCAACATCAAGCAGGCGGAAGGGGCGATCCGCGATTTCCTCGCGAAATAGTCTCGACCTTTTGAAGCCGGCGGGGTTATCCATGGATCACTGATCCATGCCCGCCGACCCTGCCTCTGATTCCCCGTCCGTCACCTGGTCCGCCTTGCGCGAAGGCATTCGCGATGCTGCAGGCCTGCCGGCGCTCATGCTGATGGCCTCCCTGGTGGGTGTCGGGGGGCTTGCGCGGGATATCGGCTATCCCATGGGGGCGGGAGTGCTTTCGACCATCCTGATCTGGGCTGCGCCCGGCCAGATGGTGCTGTTCGGCACAATCGCCTCGGGGGCAGCCTTGCCCGCCGTGGCGGTGGCCGTGTCGCTTTCCTCCGTGCGATTCCTGCCGATGACCATCGCCTTGCTGCCGCTGATGCGGCGGCCCGGCACGCCGTTATGGGTGTTGCTGCTGGCCTCGCACTACGTCGCGATCACCTCCTGGGTGCATTCCATGCGGGTGATGCCGGATATGGCACCGGAGCGGCGCATTCCCTACTTTTTCGGCTTTGCGAACACGGTGCTGATTGCAGCCGCCATCGCGACCGGCGCGGGCTATTACCTCATTGGGCAACTGCCGGCGGCGCTCGCGGCCGGCCTGCTGCTCACCTCGCCGCTGTTCTTCCTGGTCAACATGGTTGCGGCCGCGAAACAGCCGGTGGATTGGCTGGCGCTGGGGTTCGGAATCGGGCTGGCGCCGCTGGCCATTGCCATCGTGCCGGCCGGGCTCGATCTGCTGGTCGAGGGCCTCGTCGGCGGCACGATGGCCTATCTCATCCACCGCTTCCTGAAGGCCCGCCGCGAGAAGGCGGATGTGCCATGATCGCCTGGCTGGAACATGCGACGGGCGGGCTCTGGCCCTATCTCGTGGTGGTCCTCTTCGGCTTCCTGCCGAGCGAGATCTGGCGCTGGCTCGCGGTGTTCCTCGGCCGCGGCATCAATGAGGATTCGGAGATCCTGGTCTGGGTGCGCGCGGTGGCAAGCGCGCTGCTGGCGGGGGTGGTGGCGAAGCTTATCCTCACACCGACCGGCGCGCTGGCGACCATTCCGCTGTTCTGGCGCGTGGGATCACTCGTGGCGGGCGTTGCCGGCTTCTATCTTGCGCGGCGCTCGATTCTCGCGGGCGTCATCGCGGGGGAGGTCGTGCTGATCGGCGCGGGGCTGGCCTTCAGCGGTTGAAGCGCGAAAGCCCGCCCCAAGAGGCCGTGCGCCCTCACAGGCTCGCCAGCGCGGCCCGGATCTTCTCCGCCTGTTCGGCCAAAATCGCCATCTCGGCCCTGGGTGCGGGATGGCGTTGCAGCATCACGCCGTCCCAGCGCGGAAGAATATGAAAATGCAGGTGAAACACTTCCTGCCCGCCAGCACTTTCCGAAAATTGCTGGAGCGTCACGCCATCCGCGCCGAGCGCCTGCTTCGCCGCCTTCGCGATCCGCTGCACCTGCACGATGAGGCTCGCCAGCACTTCCGGTTCGCAATCCAGCAGGTTGCGCGCAGGCCCTTTCGGAATGGCCAGGCAATGGCCCGTCGAGCGCGGCATGATGTCCATGAAGGCCAGCGTTCTCTCGTCCTCGAAGATGCGATGGCAGGGAATTTCCCCGCGCAGGATCTTCGCGAAGATGTTCTGCGTGTCATAGGGTGTCATGCAACGTTCCTCTCTCATGCAAAGGCGACCACGGCAGGCCGGGATCACCCTGAATTCGCGTGGGGTTCGGCGACAGGCAACGCAGGATTACCAAGAGCCGCAGCGCACCACAACCACCCGGCATGGCGTGCCGCCTCGAGCGAGGCAGGCGGCCTGCGCCTGTCAACCCGGGGCTCGCGAACCGGGTCAGATCAGGGATTGCGGAAGGGCGTGAGCGTCTCCAGTTCCTGCTGCATCGCATCGACATGCGCCCGCTCGCAGATGAGATAATCAGCGACAGCGCGCTGGAAACGCGGATCGGCGAAGCGATGCACGGAGATGGTCTTCACCGGGCGATAGCCGCGTGCGAGCTTGTGTTCGCCCTGCGCGCCGGCCTCCACCCGTGCGAGGCGGCGCGATATCGCGAAATCGATGGCCTGATAGTAGCAGAGTTCGAAATGCAGGAAGGGATGATGCTCGATCGCACCCCAGTTCCGGCCGTAAAGCGTGTTGCCACCGATGAAATCCAGAGCGCCGGCGATATAGCGCCCCGCGCGCTTCGCCATGATGAGCAGGATCTTTTCCGGCATGGCCCGCCCGATCTCGCTGAAGAAGGCCCGCGTGAGATAGGGCGTGCCCCATTTGCGGCTGCCGGTCTCCATGTAGAAGTCGAAGAACGCATCCCAATGGGCTTCCGTGAGGTTGCTGCCCGTGAGCCATTCGATCGCGATCCCATTGGCGAGCGCATCCCGCCGCTCGCGCTTCAGGACCTTGCGTTTGCGCGAGGCGAGGCTTTCGAGAAAATCCTGGAAATCGCGATAGCCGGCAGCTTCGAAATGGAACTGCTGGTCATTCCTTTCGAGAAAACCCTGCTCAAGAAAGGTGTCGCGGTCACGATGCGTGAGGAAGGTCGCGTGCAGGCTGGAAGCATCGATGTGCTGGCGCAGTCCCTCGAGGCCCGTCACGAGTCCGGCGCGGATCGCCTCCGCCTCCGGCCCCGCCGGGACCAGCAGGCGGCGCCCCGTGGCGGGGGTGAAGGGCACGCTGACCTGCAGCTTCGGATAATAGCGCTCGCCCGCCCGGTGATAGGCCTCGGCGAAGGCGTGATCGAACACATATTCGCCCCGCGAATGGCTCTTGGCATAGGCCGGGAGGGCCCCGATCGCGCGGCCCCGTTCATCACGCGCCAGCAGGTGAAGCGGCGTCCAGCCGGTTCTTCCACCGACCGATCCGGATTGCTCCAGCGCGAGCAGAAAAGCATGGGTGAGGAAGGGGTTGGCATCATCTTCCTCAGAAGGAGATTCCGCGACCTCAGAGGTTGAATCATCCTCCTCCGGAGATGATTCCGGTGCTTGAGGCGGTCGCGCACCAGTTTCCGGGCTTGAGTCCGGGTTGGTCGCCAAGTCGTTGAGGGCAGGCGGGTTTCCGCTCCCGGCCGGGCCTTGCGACAGCGCATCCCATTCCGCCGCCGGAACGCCGGCGAGGTCCGGCAGGATTTCGACCGTGAGGCGAGGCGATGTCATCCGGTGAAACTAGCGCCTGCGGCGCGCGGGGGACAGGGGCGATGCCGCCGCAGACATCAATTGGCCAGCGGCGTGAAGCCTTCGAAGACGATCTGGTCGATATGCGGTCTGGCGCGGGCGGCTTCTTCCGCCGAGCGGATGGTCCAGCCCATCACCGGCAGGCCAAGCTGGCTGCGGCAGAGATAGGGCGCGGCGGAGGGCAAATCCTGATGCTTCCAGGAGAGGAAGTCCGGCCGCGTCTCGGAAAAATGCAGGAGATTGGCGAGGGCGTGCTTTTCAATCGGGGAGAGGCCCGCGTAATCCGGGTATTCATAGGCGCTCATCGCGACCAGGCCGAGCGGCTGCGTCACGCCCGCCGCGCGCAGCGCCTTGATCATCGCGGGGTCGAAGCTCTTGGCCACCAGCGGGCCGGAATAGGCCTTCAGGAGGGCGGCGATGCGCGAGCAGATCGTGGTGTTGCCGTCGAAGCGGCTCTTCACCTCCACCACCAGCGCCTCCCGCCCCTCGACCTGCATCAGGAGTTCCGCGAGCGATTGGATGCGATCGCTGCTCGCCTTGAAGCTGACATGGCGCAGCTGGTCCGCCGTCATCTGGTCCACGCGGCCGGTGGAGCCGGTCAGCCGGTCGAGCGTGAAATCATGGAACACCATCGCCTCGCCATCGGCGGATATCTGCAGGTCGCATTCCATGCCGAAACCGCCATGAAGCGCGGCCGCAAAGGCCGAGCGCGTGTTCTCGATCACGCCTGCCGCCGCATCATGCAGGCCGCGATGGGCGATCGGGCGCGCGAAAACCGCCTCAAGCTGGGGCGAAGCGAAGGCCATCATGCGACCTCGAACATCGCATCGACCTCAACGCAGACATCACCGGGCAGCACCGGTACGCCGATGGTGGTGCGCGCATGTTTGCCGGCATCACCGAGAGCACCGACCATGAGATCGGACGCGCCATTCATCACCAGGGCCTGCTGGGTGAAATCCGGCGTGGAGGCAATGAAGCCACCAAGGCGAAGGCAAGCCACGATCCGGTCGAGATCGCCGAGCGCGGCCTTGGCCTGGGCCAGCAGGTTCACGGCACAGAAGCGCGCGGCCTCGCGGCCATCCTCCACGGAAACAGAAGCACCAAGCTTGCCCTTGTGCCTGTCGGCAATCTTGCCATCGGCCCCGATGCAGAGTTGCCCCGCCACGACCAGCAGGTTGCCGGAGCGGCGGAAAGTCACATAATTCGCCACAGGGGCGGCGGGGCTGGGCAGTGTGACGCCGAGATCGCTGAGCCGTGCTTCGATAGCAGACATGGTGTTCTCCTTGCGTCCGGTATTGGTCTCGCCCAAAAAGGCTGATCCGTATTCTTGATCCGGTGACGCACGATTCTCAAGCCACTCGCCGCAAATTGGCCATGCGGATCGTGGATCGGAAATGTCCAGGGTTCGGGAAGGCAAGCAGGGAAACGGTGAATGGGCATGGTGCGGTCGATGGTGGCGGGAAAAATGTCTGTGCGGCTGGCTGCCGCCTTGTTCGCTTCGGCCTCGTTTCTCGCGCCGGAATTCTCTCCGGCCATGGCACAGGCGCCGGCCGTGGCCGATCCCGCGCGCGTGGTGCTCCAGCCGCATCGTATCGTCTATCAGGTTCAGCTTGGGCCGAAGGGGGGCGCGCAGGGCATAACCGGCGCCAACGGGCTGATGGCGGTCGAGTTTTCCGGCAATGCCTGCGAGGGCTATGCCACGAATTACCGGCAGGTCGTGGACCTTCTGGATTCCGATGGCGCCGCGCGCCGCATGGATTTCCGCGTGAACCTGTTCGAGGACGCGGATAATCGTCGCTTCACCTTCACCATGCTCAATCGCATGCAGGGGCAAGTGCTCCGTGATGCCGACGGCGAAGCCCGACGCCGCGCCGATGGCTCGCTGTCGGTGGCGATGCGCAAGCCGCCGGGCCGGAAGAGTGACTTCGACGGCGATGTGATGTTCCCCTCGGCGATGTCGATCGCCATGATCGCCGCCGCGCAAAAGGGCGAGCGTACTTTCAACAATCGTGTTTTCGATGGGTCGGAGGGCGGCGAGAAGGTTTTCGAGGTGAATGCCACCATCGGCCCGCCGCTTGAGGGCGATCGCAACAATCGGGTGGAGGAGGTTCTGCGCATGCCCGAACTCGCCTCCATGCGCCGCTGGCCGGTCTCGATGGCTTATTTCAACGACGAGCCGGGGGATCGCGTGCCGGTTTACACCTTGCGTTCGGTCGTTTTCGCAAATGGCGTGATGGGCGATCTCGTGTTCGAGTTCCCGGAATTCTCGCTGACGGGTCGTGCCGTGAAATACGAGGCTCTGAAGGCCGACCCTTGCGCGCGTTGAGCCTTCAGCGCCGATGGCGTTCGGCTGTGGCGACGACCGTCTCGGGCGCGACCTGTGCATTGGCCGCGAAGGCCAGCAGCAGGCTCTCATCCGCCACGAGATAATCCAGAACGGAAGCGAGAAAGCGCGGTTCGGCTGCGGCCCGCCGCAAGGTAATTGGCGAAAGGCCCGTCAGATCAAGAAAGCGCGACAGCCGTTCCGGCTCCTCCGCCAGGAAGGAAAGCGCCGAGATCGCGAGCATTTCCGGATCGGCTTCCAGGGTGCGAGGGGGCATTCGATTGCTCCGTGAGAAGGAGTTAGGAATTGTTCAACCATGCTGTTAACGAAGTGCCTTGGCGGGGTCGCGAGATCAATCGCTTACCGATTGGTTCACCCCTTTTGGCTTAGAACTCTGATGGGGACTGGAGCGGTCCCCCCCCCTCATGGCGCGCTTCCAACAGGATGGACCGAATCGATGCCGAAGACCGTTCTCATTGTTGAGGACAATGATCTCAACATGAAGCTCTTCAACGATCTTCTGGAAGCGCATGGCTATGCGACGCTGAAAACTCGCCTTGGTCTGGAAGGTCTTGAACTGGCCCGTAACCATCATCCCGATCTCATTCTGATGGATATCCAGCTTCCGGAAGTATCCGGCATGGATGTCATCAAGCTCCTGAAGGAAGACGATGACCTGAGGACCATTCCGGTCATCGCCATCACTGCCTTTGCGATGAAAGGGGACGAGGAACGCATCCGCGGATCTGGCTGCGAGGGGTATCTCTCGAAGCCAATCTCCGTCGTCAAATTCGTTGAAACCGTCCGGAACTTCATCGGCTGACCTCCAATGACCGCTCGCATTCTCATCGTCGATGATGTCTTCGCCAATATCCGGCTTCTCGAGGCGCGTCTCACCGCCGAGTATTTCACCGTTGTCACGGCCATGAACGGCCCGCAGGCGCTCGATATCTGCGAGCGCGGCGAATGCGATATGGTTCTGCTCGATGTGATGATGCCTGCCATGGATGGCTTCGAGGTCTGCCAGCGCCTTAAATCCGCGCCGGCCACTGCCCATCTGCCGGTGGTGATGGTGACGGCGCTCGATAGCCCCGCGGATCGCCTGCGCGGCCTGCAGGCTGGTGCCGATGACTTCCTCACCAAGCCCATCAACGAGATCGCGCTGCTCACCCGCGTGCGCAGCCTCGTGCGGCTGAAACACCTGACGGATGAACTGCGCGCACGCGCGACGAACTCGCAGACGCTGGGCCTTCCCGACCCTCTCGCGATCGCCGCCGCAGAGGATGGACGGAACGGCCGAATCCTCATTGTCGAGGATCG
>JADCCH010000289.1 GCA_020252865.1 Methylobacterium sp. | reverse complement strand
CGGTTTTCACAAGGCCCGACAGTTCATCCGCAGCTGCGCATTGCTGGGCATTCAGTTCCGGCCCGCGCGAGGCGAGATCAAGCGGCTCGGCCCGCGCAAGGCTTGGCAGCGGAACGATCTCGAACACGCCTTCATCGACGAGCGCATCGATCACGGCAGTGGAGCAGCCCGCCGCCTCCGCGAGATCCTTCTTGCGATGCGTGAGGCCCCCGACGGCCGCCGCCATCACCCGCGCCCGGGTCGTCGTCAGGCGGCGCGGCTGCGCGCCCGTGGCGCGAAGGCCGAATCGCGGTGCTTCATGCGCCTCTGCCTCCGGGTCGCGCATCGCCATCCTTGCGACAAGCCCGAGGGGTGCCAGCGTGTAGGCCGAGACCCGCTGCAGGAATGTCATCAGCTTTTCAGGCAGGGGGGGCAGGGGAGAGAGCGCGCGGATCGCCTTCAGGTTCTCGCCCGAAGCCTTCGCGTCCACGCTCCAGACAAGGCCGAAAGTCTCGCGGGTGCCGAGCGGCACATGGACGGTCTGGCCCGGCCGAAGCGCCATCCCCTCCGGCACGCGGTAGGAATAGGGCGCATCGAGCGCGAGCGGCAGGACGATGTCGGCGATCATCGCTCCCCCTCCCTTGGATGCGCTGGCACCTTGCATATCACCGATTCATACCCTCCCGGGATGGGCCCTTTCTTAACCGGGAAAAGCGAGGATGCGTGCATGAATGCCATCGAACTCGCCCTTCAGGATTGGCTGCGCGCCCTCAGCCATGAGCGCAAGGCATCGCCCAACACGGTCGAATCCTATGGCCGCGACGTGCGGCAGGTGCTTGCCTATTTCGGCGGCGATGTGACGAATCCGGCGGATCTGCTGGCGCTGAAGCCGTCTGACCTGCGCCTGTTCATGGGGGAGCGCCGCAACAAGGGTGTCGGAAGCCGCAGCTTGATGCGCCAGCTCGCGGGGTTGCGCTCCTTTGCGCGGCATCTCGAGCGCGAGGGGCATGGCCATGCCTCGGCCTTCAAGGCGGTGCGCGGCCCGCGTGTGAAAAAGGGGCTGCCGCGCCCGCTCACACCGCAGGATGCGCGTGCCACCGCGGCGATTTCCACCCGCGCCGGCGAGGAACGCGAGCCCTGGGTGCTCGCGCGGGATGCGGCTGTTTTCGCCCTGCTCTACGGGGCGGGGCTGCGCATTTCCGAAGCGCTCTCCATCCAGCGGAAGGATGCGCCGAAGGCGGGCGCGACGCTCACCATCACCGGCAAGGGCGGCAAGCCGCGGCAGGTGCCGATCCTCCCCCAGATCGCGGTGGCCATCGACGATTATCTCCTGCAATGCCCGTGGAAGATGCGCGGGGATGAGCCGCTTTTCGTGGGCGTGAAGGGCGGGCCGCTCTCGCCGCGCATCATCCAGCTCGCGATGGAGGGCCTGCGCGGGGCACTGGGCCTGCCCGAAAGCGCCACGCCGCATGCCCTGCGCCATTCCTTCGCGACCCATCTGCTGGCGCGCGGCGGCGACCTGCGCACCATCCAGGAGCTTCTCGGCCACGCCTCGCTCTCCACCACCCAGATCTACACGGAAGTGGATACGGCGCGCCTGATGGCCGCCTACAAGGCCGCCCATCCCCGGGCCTAGACTGGATTGGGTGGGGGCTTCGCTGTTCAGAGCGTGAGGCTCACCGTGCTTTTGGAGCGGTGCATTGGCGGGTGATCGCCTCGATCCGCAGGCGTAAGGTCACGTCGGGCGCATCGGCCAGCACGCGCTGCCAGAGGCCTTCCTTCTTCAGGTTGGCCACCGTGCAGCCGCAGAAAGTCGCACAAGTGAGCGTGTCGCCGCCGGTGCCGATGCATTGCTCCTGGCAGGAGCGCAGGAAGCCGCGCGTCTCTTGATCCACCGGGGGCAGGATGGCGGAAGCGAGCACGGCCAGCCCCCCATAGAGAACGGGCTGGTGGATGAGGTAGATCGGCAGGCTCTTCCGGCCCATCCAGACGAGCGCACACGTAACGCGCGACGGCTCGGCGGCATCCGGGCTCGGCACCGGCCGCCAGTATTTCGCCAGCGCCACGCCCGCAAGCACGCAGGCGAACCACGGGAAGACCGGCACGAAATCGTTGGTGGAGGGCACGCGCGTGCCGAGTCCCAGCCAGATCAGCCACGGGGATGACAGGACCTCCGCCTTGAACACCATCGGCAGCGCGAAGACCACCGCAGCCGCCATGGCCGCCACGAACCACGGCCGGCGGAGGAAGGGCAGGGCGAGGACGCTGGCGAGCGCGATATGATGCAGGATTCCGAAGAAGATGAACTGATCCGGGAAAACGAGATAGGTTCCCGCCGTCACCAGAACCGCAGCACCGGACACCAGCGCAAGACGGCGCAGGAAACGCTCGCGCCCGAAACCCTGGCCATGCGCCAGAACCAGCCCGACACCCACCAGTGCGAGGAAGCTCGCGGCGATGGCATGGCCAAACCAGATCCAGAGCGGAAAATCACGCAGATCAACCGGAATCAGCTCCAGAAACGAGAGATTCCAGCCGAAATGGTAGATCACCATCGCGACAATCGCGACCCCGCGCGCCGCATCGATGAGCGGGAGACGGGCGAATCGCGGCAGGGAAATCGGGCGTTCGTTCATGCCGCGAACATGGCGAAGGCCGCCGGCCTTGTCACGCCCGATAGCAGAACGGGGTCAGAAGGCCCCGCCAGAACATTTTCCGGCCAAGGCTTCACCGCTTGGCCGTCAGAAAATGCGCCAATGCCCTATCGAGCGATCACATATGAATCTGGCGCTTTTCAACGGCCATGGCGGCTTCCTTCACCGCCTCGCTCATGGTCGGGTGAGCGTGGCAGGTGCGGGCGAGGTCTTCCGAGGAACCACCGAATTCCATCAGTACGGCCGCCTCGTGGATCATCTCGCCCGCGCCGGCGCCGATGATATGCACGCCGAGCACGCGGTCGCTCGCCTTGTCGGCGAGCACCTTCACGAAGCCATCGGTGGCGCGGTTGGCGCGGGCGCGGCCATTGGCGGTGAAGGGGAACTTGCCCACGTTGTAGGCGACATTCGCGGCCTTGAGTTCCTCCTCGGTTTTGCCCACCGAAGCGACCTCCGGGAAGGTATAGACCACGCCGGGGATCACGTCGTAATTCACATGACCCGCCTTCCCGGCGAGGATTTCCGCCACGGCAACGCCCTCATCCTCGGCCTTGTGGGCGAGCATCGGCCCGCGCACCACATCGCCGATGGCATAGATGCCCGGCACGTTGGTCTCGAAATGAGGACCGATGGTCACGCGGCCACGCTCCGTCGCGACACCCACGGCCTCCAGGCCAAGGCCATCCGTGTTCGGGCGACGGCCGATGGCGACCAGCACCACATCGGCCTTCACCTCCTCGGCCGCGCCACCCGCCGCAGGCTCGACCGTGAGCGTCACGCCATCCTTGCCGGTCTTCGCAGCCGTCACCTTCTTGCCGAGATGGAAGGCGAGGCCCTGCTTCTCGAGAATGCGCTGGGCCTGCTTGGCGATCTCGCCATCCATGCCCGGCAGGATACGGTCGAGATATTCGATGACCTCGACCTTCGCGCCGAGCCGGCCCCAGACCGAGCCCATCTCAAGGCCGATGACGCCCGCGCCGATCACCACCAGCTTGCCCGGAACCTTGGAAAGCTCCAGCGCGCCGGTAGAGGTGACGATCTGTTTCTCGTCCACCGCCACGTTCGGCAGGTTCGCGGATTCCGAGCCCGTGGCGATCACGATGGCCTTCGCTTCGAGAACCTGCGTGGTGCCATCCTCGGCCTTCACCTGCACCTTGCTGGGAGAATCGGATTTTCCGGCCAGAATGGTGCCGAGCCCGTGGAAGGCCTCGACCTTGTTCTTCTTCAGCAGGAAGGCCACGCCATTCACATTGGCGTCCACCGTCTCCTGCTTGTGCTGCATCATCGCAGGGAGGTTCAGCTTCGGGGCGGGCACATCGATGCCGAGCGCGGCGAAGCCATGGCCCGCCTCATGGAACATCTCGGAAGCGTGCAGCATCGCCTTCGAGGGGATGCAGCCGACATTGAGGCAGGTGCCGCCATGCGTCTTGCGCTTTTCGACGACAGCCACCTTGAGGCCGAGCTGGGCGGCGCGGATGGCGCAGACATAACCGCCGGGGCCGGTGCCGATGACGACGAGATCGTAGGACATGGGTTGCTCCATTAGGGCTCGGTGACCCGGCGCAGCGAATGGCCAGACCAGACGAAGACGTCATTGCGAGGGGCCTCAAAGGGCGACGCGGCAATCCAGACAACAGCACTGGATTGCTTCGTCGCTCCGCTTCTCGCAATGACGCGCTGAGATTTCACAGATCCATCACCAGGCGCGACGGGTCTTCGAGACATTCCTTCACGCGCACGAGGAAGGTCACGGCCTCCTTGCCGTCGACGATGCGGTGATCATAGGAGAGCGCCAGATACATCATCGGCCGCACCTCGATCTTGCCGCCGATCGCAATCGGCCGCTCCTGGATCTTGTGCATGCCGAGGATGCCCGATTGCGGCGCGTTCAGGATCGGCGTCGACATCAGCGAGCCATAGATGCCGCCATTGGTGATGGTGAAGGTGCCGCCCGCCATTTCCTCGATCTTGAGCTGGCCATCCCGCGCGCGCCTGCCGAAATCGGCGATTGCCTTCTCGATACCCGCAAGGCCGAGATGATCCGCATCGCGCAGAACGGGCACAACAAGGCCCTTCTCGGTGCCGACCGCGATGCCGACATGGTAGTAGTTCTTGTAGATGATGTCGGTGCCATCGATCTCGGCATTGACGCCCGGCAGTTCCTTCAGCGCCTGCACGCAGGCTTTCACGAAAAAGCCCATGAAGCCGAGCTTCACGCCGTGCTTCTTCTCGAAGAGATCCTTGTACTGGTTGCGCAGGGCCATCACGGCGCTCATGTCGACCTCGTTGAAGGTCGTGAGCATCGCGGCATTGTTCTGGCTCTCCTTCAGGCGGCGCGCGATGGTCTGGCGCAGCTTGGTCATCTTCACGCGCTCTTCACGGCTGGCATCCGACGGGGCGGACGCGGCACGCGGGGCGGTCGGCACCGCAGAGGGCGATGCCGCCGGGGCGGGGTTCGCCAGCGCGCGGAGCACATCCTCCTTCAGCACCTGCCCGCGCTTGCCCGAACCGGCATCAACCACGACACCGGTCTCGGCCATCATCTTCGCGGCCGAGGGAGCCGGCGGCATGGAGGTCGCAGCCGCCACAACGGGAGCCGGGGCCGGAGCGGCCGCCTTCGGCTTTTCGGCCGAGGCGGCCGCAGCCGCGGCGCCACCGGCGGCGATGGAGCCGAGCAGCGCGTTGACGCCGACGGTCTCCCCTTCCTTCGCGACGATTTCGGCCAGCGTGCCGGCTGCCGGCGCGTTGACCTCGAGCGTCACCTTGTCGGTCTCGAGTTCCAGCAAGGGTTCGTCCGCCTTCACGGCATCGCCCGGCTTCTTGAACCACTTGCCGATCGTGGCCTCCGAGACGCTCTCGCCAAGGGTGGGAACGCGGATTTCGGTGCTCATGGGAAAGGGACCTTCTTGAATGGAAAATACGAGTTTCAGGCCGCGAACACGTCGTTGAGGAACGCGTTCAGCTGCTCGAGATGCTTGGACATCTGGCCCACCGCCGTGGAGGCTGCCGCCGGACGGCCGGCATAGCGGGCACGGGTGGAAGATGCGCCGACCTGCTGGAGCGCCCATTCGAGATAGGGCTCCACGAAAGTCCAGCTGCCCATGTTCTTGGGCTCTTCCTGGCACCACACCACATCCGCCTTCCTGAAGCGGGCAAGTTCGGTCGCGACCGACTTCATCGGGAACGGATAGAGCTGTTCCACGCGCAGCAGGTAGACATCGTCGATGCCGCGCTTCTCGCGCTCGTCGAGCAGGTCGAAATAGACCTTGCCCGAGCACAGCACGACGCGACGGATCTTGGCATCGGCCTTCAGTTTCGTGGTCGAGCGGCCGAATTCCGCATCATCCTTCAGGATGCGGTGGAACGAGGTGCCGCCCGCAAGATCCGCGAGGTCGGAGATGCAGCGCTTGTGGCGCAGCAGGCTCTTCGGCGTCATCAGGATCAGCGGCTTCCTGAAATCACGCTTCAGCTGCCGGCGCAGAACATGAAAGTAGTTCGCCGGCGTGGTGCAGTTCGCGACCTGCATGTTGTCTTCCGCGCAGAGCTGCAGGAAGCGCTCGAGGCGCGCGCTTGAATGTTCCGGCCCCTGCCCCTCATAGCCATGGGGCAGCAGGCAGACGAGGCCGCTCATGCGCAGCCACTTGCGCTCGCCGCTCGAGATGAACTGGTCGAACAGCACCTGGGCGCCGTTGGCGAAGTCGCCAAACTGCGCTTCCCAGCAGGTCAGCGCATTGGGCTCGGAGAGGCTGTAGCCATATTCGAAGCCGAGCACCGCCTCTTCCGAGAGCATCGAGTTGATGACCTCGTATTTCGCCTGGCCCGCCTGCACGTGGTTGAGCGGCGTGTAGCGCGCCTCGGTCTCCTGGTCGATCAGCACCGAATGGCGCTGGGAGAAGGTGCCGCGCTCGCAATCCTGTCCCGAGAGGCGCACGCGATGCCCCTCGGAAACAAGGCTGCCGAAGGCCAGAGCCTCGCCCATGGCCCAATCGATTCCGGACCCGGTCTCGATCATCTTCCGGCGGTTGTCGAGGAAGCGCTGGATGGTCTTGTGGATGTTGAAGCCAGCCGGAACCCTGGTGATCGCGTAGCCGATCTCCTTCAGGCGCTCGGTCTCGATGCCGGTCAGGCCGCGGCGCGGATCATCATCGCTTTCCTTGGTCGAGGTGAGACCCGCCCATTTGCCATCGAGCCAATCGGCCTTGTTGGGCTTGTAGGCCTGGCCGGCCTCGAATTCGGCCTCGAGACGATGGCGCCAGTCGGCCTTCATCTTCTCGACCTCGCCATCGGTGACGACGCCCTCGGCCACAAGCTTCTTGGCATACATCTCGAGCGTCGAGACATGACCCCGGATGTTCTTGTACATCAGCGGCTGGGTGAAGCCCGGCTCGTCGCCTTCATTGTGGCCGAAGCGGCGATAGCACCACATGTCAATCACGACAGGACGCTGGAACTTCATGCGGAATTCGGTCGCCACCTTCGCGGCGAACACCACCGCTTCCGGGTCGTCGCCGTTCACGTGGAAGATCGGCGCTTCCACCATTTTCGCCACATCGGAGGGATAAGGCGAGGAGCGCGAGTAGCGCGGATAGGTGGTGAACCCGATCTGGTTGTTGATGATGAAATGCACCGAGCCGCCCGTGCGGTGACCCTTGAGGCCCGAGAGACCGAAGCATTCCGCCACGACGCCCTGACCCGCGAAGGCTGCATCGCCATGCAGCAGCAGCGGGAGAACCGCGCGGCGATCATCCGCCGGGCAGCCATGCTGGTCCTGCTTCGCACGGACCTTGCCGAGCACCACCGGGTTGACGATTTCAAGGTGCGAGGGGTTCGGCGTCAGCGAGAGATGGACGTTGTTGCCATCGAAAGTGCGATCGGAAGACGCGCCGAGATGGTATTTCACGTCGCCCGAACCTTCCACGTCGTCGGGTGCGAAGGAGCCGCCCTTGAACTCGTGGAACAGCGCGCGATGCGGCTTGCCCATCACCTGGGTCAGCACGTTGAGACGGCCGCGATGGGCCATGCCCAGCACGATATCCTTCACGCCGAGATTGCCGCCGCGCTTGATGATCTGTTCCAAAGCCGGGATGAGGCTCTCGCCGCCATCGAGGCCGAAGCGCTTGGTGCCGGTGAACTTCACATCGAGGAACTTCTCGAAGCCCTCGGCTTCGACCAGCTTGTTGAGGATGGCGCGCTTGCCCTCGCGGGTGAAGGTGATCTCCTTGTCCGGCCCCTCGATGCGCTCCTGCAGCCAGCTTTTCGCGGCTGGGTCGGAGATGTGCATGAACTCGTAGCCGATCGTCTCGCAATAGGTGCGGCGGAGGATCGCCAGCATCTCGCGGATGGTCGCGAATTCGAGGCCGAGCACGTTGTCGATGAAGATCTTGCGATCCCAATCGGCTTCCTTGAAGCCATAGGAGGAGGGGTGCAGTTCCTCGTGATCCTTCCTCGGCTCCATGCCGAGCGGGTCGAGATTGGCGTGGAGATGCCCGCGCATCCGGTAGGCGCGGATCATCATCAGGGCATGGACGGAATCGCGCGCGGCGCGGATGAGATCCGCCTCCGAGAGCGCGGGCGCACCCCTGGCGGCAGCGGCTTCCGACTTGCCCTTGAGCTTGTCGGAGACGACCTTCTCCACCGCGCCCCAGTTGCCATCCAGCGCCGAGATCAGTTCGCCATTGACCTGCGGCGGCCAGTTCTTGCGCGCCCAGGAGGGGCCGGGCGTCTCTTCGCCGGTGAGGCTTTCGAGATAGGCCGTGTTGCCGGCCGAAAGCGCCGAGAGATCAATTCCGCTTTTGTCGTCCATGGGTCCATCCCCGTTCTTCGTCGACAAGGAGAGAAAGTTCGTTCCGGGCCGGCGAATGCCGCCGACACCTGGAGCGTTTGAGGTGAAGCTCACTTGCCCTTCAGCACCTCGACGAGGGTTTTTCCAAGGCGCGCCGGCGAGGGCGAGACGCGGATCCCCGCTTCTTCCATCGCCGCGATCTTGTCTTCCGCGCCGCCCTTGCCGCCCGCGATGATCGCGCCGGCATGGCCCATGCGGCGGCCCGGAGGTGCGGTGCGGCCGGCGATGAACCCAACCATCGGCTTCTTGCGGCCGCGCCTGGCTTCGTCCGCGATGAACTGCGCGGCTTCTTCCTCGGCCGAGCCGCCGATCTCGCCGATCATGATGATCGACTGCGTCTCGGGATCGGCGAGGAACTTCTCGAGCATGTCGATGTATTCGGTGCCCTTCACCGGGTCGCCGCCGATGCCCACGGCGGTGGTCTGACCGAGGCCTTCCTGCGTGGTCTGGAACACGGCCTCGTAGGTCAGCGTGCCGGAGCGCGAGACAATGCCGACATTGCCTTGGCTGAAGATGTTGCCCGGCATGATGCCGATCTTGCATTCGCCGGCGGTCATCACGCCGGGGCAGTTCGGGCCGATGAGGCGCGACTTCGAGCCTTCGAGCGCGCGCTTCACCTTGATCATGTCCTGCACCGGAATGCCTTCCGTGATGCAGACGATGAGCGGGATTTCCGCCTGGATCGCTTCGCAGATCGCATCCGCCGCGCCCGGCGGGGGCACGTAGATCACGCTCGCATCGGCGCCCGTGCGGTCCCGCGCTTCCGCGACCGTATCGAAGACCGGCAGGCCGAGATGCGTCGAGCCGCCCTTGCCCGGCGACGTGCCGCCGACCATCTTGGTGCCATATGCGAGCGCCTGCTCGGAATGGAAGGTCCCGTTCTTGCCGGTGAAGCCCTGGCAGATGACCTTGGTATTCGCGTTGATCAGGATAGACATCGTTTCTACCGCTTTCGATTCGAGTTCTAGCGCCTAAAAGTTCTAACAAGGCTGGGAACAGATAGAGAAAAGCAAATCGTAGTCATTCCATATGTGGCGATTAAGGCCATCCAACTGATCTCACATTGTATGTATTCTGGATCTGGCGCACATATATCTGAATGCCCGAGCCAAATGCTCCATACCACGTAGACGATAATGATTGCTCCGACTATTACTGCAACCTTTTCTACATTCCTTCCTAGAACAATTCCTAAGAGGCGTGGTATTCCGATCAGAAGCAGAAAGGGGGACAGCGAGACTCCCAACCAGCCCAGGATCAACAATACCGCGCTTAAATCCAAACTCTTGTGCCTTTAAAGCTTAGCCGTTCACAGCCTTGACGATCTTCTGCGCGGCATCATCAAGGTCATCCGCCGGGATGACGTTGAGGCCGGATTCGCGGATGATCTTCTTGCCGAGATCCACATTCGTGCCTTCGAGGCGCACGACCAGCGGAACCTTCAGGCCCACTTCCTTCACCGCCGCGATCACGCCCTCGGCGATGACATCGCATTTCATGATGCCGCCGAAGATGTTGACGAGGATGCCCTTCACGTTCGGGTCGGCCGTGATGATCTTGAAGGCCGCCGTCACCTTTTCCTTCGAGGCGCCGCCGCCCACATCAAGGAAGTTCGCCGGCTCGGAGCCATAGAGCTTGATGATGTCCATCGTCGCCATGGCGAGGCCCGCGCCGTTCACCATGCAGCCGATGGTGCCATCGAGCGCCACATAGGAGAGGTCGTATTTCGAGGCCTCGATTTCCTTGTGGTCCTCTTCCGTGAGGTCACGCAGTTCCACCACATCCGGGTGGCGATAAAGCGCGTTCGAATCGAAGCCGATCTTGGCATCGAGGCACTTCAGCTTGGCGTCCTTGGTGATGATCAGCGGGTTGATTTCCAGCATCGCCATGTCCTTCTCGACAAAGGCGCGATAGAGTTGGCCCGTGAGCACCTCGGCCTGCTTGGCGAGATCGCCGGTGAGGCCCAGGGCCTTCGCCACCGCGCGGCCATGGTGGGGCATAACACCCGTCGCCGGGTCCACCGAGAAGGTGATGATCTTCTCAGGCGTATCATGCGCCACGGCCTCGATATCCATGCCGCCTTCGGTGGAGACCACGAAAGCGGTGCGGCCGGTCACGCGGTCCACCAGCATCGAGATGTAGAATTCCTTCTCGATATCCGAACCATCCTCGATGTAGAGGCGGTTGACCTGCTTGCCGGCATCCCCGGTCTGGATCGTCACCAGCGTGTTGCCGAGCATGTCTTTTGCGTGTTTTTCGACCTCATCGATCGAAAACGCGAGGCGCACGCCGCCCTTGGCCTCGGCGGGAAGCTCCTTGAACTTGCCCTTGCCGCGCCCGCCCGCGTGGATCTGGCTTTTGACCACATAGAGCGGGCCGGGGAGCTTTTTGGCGGCTTCCACCGCCTCGGCGACGCTCAGGGCCGGATAACCGGCGGAAACATTCGCGCCATAGGCCTTCAGGATCGCCTTGCCCTGATATTCATGGATGTTCATTTTGTAGCCTTCCGAATTGAAATTTATCGACGTCCGCTGATGGCAGAAACTATGCTTGCTATCACTGCTGGGACCATAAAAATTAATCCGGGAGCAGCTGCTAGAACCCCAATATACCAAGGATAGTGAAACACCGCGACGACGCTAAAATAGGTTCCGATGGTAAGAGGTAACATTATCCGCAAAATAAAAGCGCAAGCTATAGCACCCCAAGCCCAACCAGTTCCTAATAAATACTCAACACCTAAAAATCCAAGATAGATCTGAAAGGCACCTAGAGCCAAAAAAGCTGGAATTAAGAGTGCAGCCATTTTTTGCCTCACTTCAACGCCGGATTGATGGTCTTGCAGGCGTCGATCAGCCCCTGAACGGAAGCGACGGACTTCGCCATCATCGCCTGCTCGTCCTTGTTGAGGCGCACCTTCACGACGCGCTCGACACCCTTGGAACCGATCACCACCGGCACGCCGATGAACATGTCGCGCACGCCATATTCGCCCTTGAGGTAGGCGGCGCAGGGCAGCACGCGCTTCTGGTCCTTCAGGTAGCTCTCGGCCATCACGATCGCGGAAGCCGCCGGCGCATAGAAGGCCGAGCCGGTCTTCAGCAGCGCGACGATCTCGCCGCCGCCTTTCCGGGTGCGCTCGACGATCTCGTCCACCTTCTCCTGGGTAATCCACTTCATCTTCACGAGGTCCGGCAGCGGCACGCCGCCCACGGTCGAGTAGCGCACCAGCGGCACCATGTCGTCGCCGTGGCCGCCGAGCACGAAGGTCGAGATGTCCTTGATCGAGACGCCGGTCGCTTCCTCGAGGAAGTAGGCCATGCGGGCCGAATCGAGCACGCCGGCCATGCCGACGATCTTGTTCGGCTTCACGCCCGAGAACTTCTGCAGCGCCCAGACCATCGCATCAAGCGGGTTGGTGATGCAGATCACGAAGGCCTTCGGGCAGTACTGCCTGATGCCGTTGCCAACCGATTCCATGACCTTGAGATTGATGCCGACGAGGTCATCGCGGCTCATGCCCGGTTTTCTCGGCACGCCGGCGGTGACGATCACCACATCCGCGCCCTCGATGTCCTTGTAATCGTTCGTGCCCTTGTAGAGCGCGTCGAAACCGTCCACCGCGGCGGATTCCACGAGGTCCAGCGCCTTGCCCTGCGGCGTGCCTTCCGCGATGTCGAACAGGACGATGTCGCCCAGTTCCTTGAGGCCCGCGAGATGGGCGAGCGTGCCGCCGATCTGACCGGCGCCGATGAGGGCAATCTTCGAACGAGCCATGGGTAGTACGACCTCCGGATGCGCCGGGGCACGCCCCGGGCGTTGGAACAGGAAACGCGGATCGCAGATTGAAACCGGATGGCGCCCGGATGGTCGGACGCTTTCCCCCTTCGCGTCGCGTGGCCGGCCTTCAAGACCGGATTGGGAAAGCGGCGTAAATCGAGGCCCGAAAAAGGGCAAGCGAAACTCGTGTCACATTTCATGAATGGACAATTCGCCTCGGGCAAGCTTGCGAAATTTCATGTCGTGCCAAATTTCACTCTCGTTTTTTCAATAACTTACAGATTAGTACGTCATTAAATTTCCTGAATGTTAACAAAATGGCCAACATGACAAATGACAATTTTTGTTATTTTTCTCTCATTTCCGGGCGCCCAAGGCCCGGATGACCGCGCGGATTACCCTGTCACGACGCGCATCGGAGGATGAATCGTCGCCGGCGAGCAGCACGGCACGTGCATCGACGAAGCGATGCGCGAGATCGAGCGCCAGCTGCGCCGAGCGGCGCGCCTCGCTGCCAGCGAAGAGGCGGGTGGAAATACCCTCCTCCACGATGCGCCCCACCTGCTGGGTGATGCCCTGGCGATGCCGCGCGGGCTCTTCTGCTTCCGTTTCGGGCTCCGCCAGCAGCCGGAAGATCGCGGGGTCATCGCGCAGGGTTTCGGCATAGGCGCGCGAGAGGGTCGCGAAATAGCGCTCCAGCTTGTCATCCGCCGGGTCCGGCCCCTCGACAATCTCGCCCAGGCGCTGCTCGAGGCCCTTCAGCCAGCCATTGAGCACGGCATCGATCAGGCCTAGCTTGTCCGGAAAATGCCGGTAGACATTCGCGTGGCTCATGCCGAGCCCGTTCGCGACATGCAGCACGGTCATCCGGCGCGGGCCGATCTTGCGGATTTCCGCCGTGGCCGCGGCGATCAGGCGTGATCGCGTGGCTTCCGGCGCGCGGCTCATGTCTCGACGAGCCCGGTGGAATTGCCGCTGGCCTCGCTGTCAGCCCGGCCATGCGGCAAGGCAAGGTAGCTTTCGGATTGCATTTCCGTGAGGCGCGAGACGGTGCGGTCGAATTCGAAGGCCTCGTGGCCCAATTCAGCCTTGTAGAGCCTGTCGGGCATCGCCGCCGCCGAACAGATCAGCTTCACGTGATGCTCGTAGAGGATGTCGATCAGCGTGATGAAGCGCTTCGCCTCATTGCGCCGCTCGAACGTGAGGCGCGGGATATTCTCGAGGATCACCGTGTGGAAATTCCGCGCGATCGCGAGGAAATCCAGCGATCCCAGCGGGCGGGCGCAGAGTTCGTCGAACGTGAAGCGCCCAACATTGCCCGCTGCCCTCTCCACCACCAGTTCGCGCCCGCCGAGATCGAAGACCTGTCTCTGCTCCCGCGCGCCGGCGGCGAGATCCGCGAAGGCCTGCTCCAGCGCCTCTTCCGAGGCCATGCCGGCCGGTGCGTGATAGACCTTGCGCCCCTGCAGCTTCTCCATCCGGAAATCCGTGCGGGCGTCGAGCCGGATGATGTCGAGCCGGTTCTGGATCAATGTCACGAAGGGCAGGAAGAGCGAACGGTTGAGGCCGTTCTCATAGAGCCGCGCAGGCTCCACATTGGAAGTCGCGACCAGCACCACACCGCGCGCGAACAAAGCCTCGAAAAGCCGGCCGAGGATCATCGCATCGGCGATGTCCGTCACGGAGAATTCGTCGAAACAGAGCACCCAGGCTTCTTCCGCCAGCTGCTCGGCCACCGGAACGATGGGATCGCCGCCCTTCACCTCGCCGGACTTCAACTTCTGCCGATAGGCATGGATACGCGCATGGACATCGGCCATGAAGGCGTGGAAATGAGCCCGCCTCTTGCGCCTCACGCCGAGGCTGTCATGGAAGAGATCCATCAGCATGGTCTTGCCCCGGCCGACAGAGCCCCAGAGATAGAGCCCCTTCAACGGCTCTGGCTTTTCCCTGCGCCCGAAAAGCCAGCCGAGCGCGGAACCTTTCCGCGCAAGACGATGGGCTTCCAGCCGCTCGGCTAACTGGTCCAGCTTCGCAACGATGCGGGCCTGTGCCGGATCTGCCTCGAGGCGACCTTCGGCGACAAGGGCCTGATAGCGCGTTTTGATGGGACCGGGCATGGCAATTCCTGAACGGACCGCCTCTAAGACAGAACGCTCGGCGTGCAAAGAGACGAGAGATCAATTGGTCCGCAAGATCATTTGGACATCGAGACCGGCGCGCCGGAGCGCGTGGAAACGCCGGAGAAGCTGCCATCGCCCGATTGCCGCAGGCGGGCCACGACCGCGCCTCCGGATTCATAGAGGATCACTTCCGATCCGCTGAGCTCCCAGGCATTGACGCGCTGCAATTCGGTCGCCCGGCAGCCATTCGTGCCGGCACCATAGAGATCAAGCTTCGGCGCGCTGGAAAGCGTGATGCGGCAGCGATTGCCGGCGGCTTCCATCAGCGACCAGTTGCCGGTCACGCTCGTGCGGCTCGGCGCAACGGCGGGAGCGGTGGGTGTGGTCGGTGCCGTGGCCACGCGCGGCAGGTTGCCCGGCGCGGTGGCCACACCGCTCTGCACCGGCTGCGAACCTGGTGCCGATGGCAGGCCCGTTGTCAGGCTCGGCGAGGTCGGCGGCGAAAGCGGCGCGGTTCCCGCCACGGCGCCGGAACCCGGAGGTGGCGGCAGGGTCTGCGTATCCGCATCATCAAGGCTGGGCGCGGCGGTGAGCGGCGGGGGCGGCGACGCCTGAGCGCTCCGCGCCAGCGAGTTGCCGCCCGGCATGTAGCCGCCGAACCGTTGGCTGGAATCGCAGGCGGCCAGCAAGGCCAGCGGAGCTGCCATTGCCAGCGCGCGGAACAGGAATGGGGCCATATGCGCCATGAAACCCTCCGGAAAGTCTCCGCGCCGGCCTGGAAGCATCGCGGAAACCCTCATCTCATGCGTTTTCCGATGAAAACGCTTTCGCCAGTCTCACTGGTTGCATTTTCTTCTTGCGAACCGGAATCCACTTCGCTCGAAAATGCTCCAATCTGGATACCAAATCGTAAAACCAGAAAATCGAGGACAAAAAATGGCTTTTTCATTCTGGATGCTGCTGGTCGCGGGGCTCCTGCCTTATGTCACCGTGGGCTTCGCGAAGTTTTCCGCGCGGGGCTACGACAACCATCATCCCCGCCAATGGGCGGCGGGGTTGCAAGGCCGGCAGGCGCGGGCCTATGCGGCGCACCAGAACCATTTTGAATTCTTCCCGTTCTTTGCCGCAGCGGTGATCATCGCAGAGATTCGCATAGGCGGCAGCGGCACCGTCAACCTCCTCGCCGTGACAGCGATTGGCGCGCGCATCGTCTATACCGCCTTTTATCTCACGGATCGGGCGACCCTGCGATCGATCTGCTGGCTCATCGGCATGCTCTGCATCATCGCGCTGTTCGGAGCGGCCGCTGCCGGGAAATGAAAAAGCCGCCCTCGGGAGGCTTTCGCATTTCCGGATGTGTCACGCCGCTCAGAACTGGCGCGCTACCATCATTTTCTTGATCTCCGCGATCGCCTTGGCCGGGTTGAGACCCTTCGGGCAGGCATTCGAGCAGTTCATGATCGTGTGGCAACGATAGAGCCGGAAGGGGTCTTCCAGATTGTCGAGCCGCTCGCCGGTCGCCTCGTCGCGGCTGTCGATCAGCCAGCGATAGGCCTGCAGCAGCGCAGCAGGGCCGAGATAGCGATCGCCGTTCCACCAATAGCTCGGGCAGGAGGTGGAGCAGCAGGCGCAGAGGATGCACTCATAGAGCCCATCGAGCTTCTCGCGATCGACCGGCGCCTGCTTCCACTCGCCTTCCGGTGCCGGAGTCGCGGTCTTGAGCCAGGGCTCGATGGAAGCGTGCTGCGCGTAGAAGCGCGTGAGATCCGGCACCAGATCCTTCACCACCGGCATATGCGGCAACGGATAGATGCGCACGGGGCCGTCGATCTCCTCCATGCCCCTGGTGCAGGCGAGCGTATTGGCACCGTCGATATTCATCGCGCAGGAGCCGCATATGCCCTCCCGGCAGGAGCGGCGGAAGGTGAGCGTGGGGTCGATCTTGTTCTTGATCCAGATGATGGCGTCGAGAACCATCGGGCCGCAATCGTCGAGATCGACGAAATAGGTGTCGATGCGCGGATTGCTTTCGCCATCGGGGTCCCAGCGATAGATGCGGAATTCGCGCAGGTTGTTGGCAAGCTTTCCGTCAGCACCCTGCGGCTTCGGCCAGGTCTTGCCCTCGGTCAGGCGGGAATTCTTGGGAAGTTGAAACTGAGCCATTACTTTGCCATTCCCTTGGCCATCAGTGCCAGCTCGATCGCCGGCGTGAGGTCGTTGTTGTCTTCAATGCGGAGCATCCGGATATCACGGACGGATGGCGCGAACCAATCATAGGTCAGCGCAAGCTTCTGAACGGTGGTCTGGCATTTCACCGTATCGATATCGTCG
>JADCCH010000288.1 GCA_020252865.1 Methylobacterium sp. | reverse complement strand
CTGGAGATGATCGGCGGGCGGTGCCTTCGGGCCGGGATTGCTCAGCACGATATGCAGGGTTTCCGGAGCCGGGTCGCCGGTCTTGCGCCCAAGTCCGAGCGGCACGGGCCGATAGTTGACCCGATCCACCTGCAGGTCGAGCCGTGTCAGGCGGCCTCCGGCCCGCTGGGCGGGTTCGGCGATGAGCGCGCGGCTTGCGGCGAGCGGCAGTCCCGCGAGGTCGATCGTCACCTCGCCCGTGGGCGGGCCGGTTGGCATGGGCGCGCGCAGCAGCAGGGTGGCGTTGGCGCCAACCGCCAGGCCCAGCAGTCCCGTCGCGAGAAGCCATCGTGCCAGCATGGGATGATCTCACCCCGGCATGGTTAACCAAAGGTAAAGATTCCGGTTCGCCTGCGCCGATTTGGCGCTAAAATTCCTCGCATGAATTTCGCAAGGCGGGGCAGGCAGGCTTCGTGTTCCGCGAGGCCACCCGATCAGTCCGGCGTAACCCCGGGAGGTTTGTAGCGATGGGAAACGAACCCCTCTTGTCCCAGACCCAATTCGACGCGTTCCTTGCGATTGCCCTTGGCTTTGCTTTCGCGGGGCTGATCGCGGCAATCTATCGCGCGCTCAGGCATGAGCATGTGCAGTTCGAACTGCTGCTGACCGGGGGAGGTGCCACCGTGGCCGCCATTCCGCTGCTTGCGGCGGCAGGCCCGGCGGTCATCATGCGCAACACCTTGCGTGGCCGGAAATATGAGCGTCGGCAGGTGCATTTCGTGGCCATCGCCACGGCTTTGGCCTCGCTCTGGAGCATGGTGATCGGCTATCAGTTGATGAATCTGCTGCACGGCCTCACGGGCTGATCTCCTCGCGGGGAGGCGGCGCGGCCGTCGACCAACCCGGGAGGTCCGAATGCCGCTCTACGAACTCGATGGTATCGCCCCGCAAACCCCGGCCGAGGGGCAATTCTGGGTCGCGCCGGATGCCCATCTCATCGGCAGGGTTGCCCTCTCGGAAGGGGTCGGCATCTGGTTCGGTGCGGTGCTGCGCGGCGACAACGAGCTTATCCGGATCGGCCGCGACACCAACATCCAGGAGCGGGCGGTTCTCCACACGGATATGGGCTTCCCGATCGAGATTGGCTTTGGCTGCACCATCGGCCATGGCGCGATCCTCCATGGCTGCATTCTCGGCGACCATGTGCTGATCGGGATGGGAGCGATCGTGCTCAACGGCGCGAAGATCGGCGCGGGCAGCCTGGTCGGTGCCGGCGCGCTGGTGACGGAAGGCAAGGAATTTCCGCCAGGTTCTCTCATCGTCGGCTCGCCGGCGCGGGCCGTGCGCATGCTTGATGAGGCGGCACAGGCGAAGCTCAGGAACTCGGCGGCAGGCTATGTGAAGAACTGGCAGCGCCACGCCGCGGGCATGAAGCGGATTGGCTGAGAAGGCCGGGCTGAAAAGGGGGTGGGCCGGCTGCACCTTGCGATGCAACCGGCCCGTTCCACGAAGGCGATCACCTGGGGACGGAGGGGTGGGGACCTGACCGACCTTCGCGAAGGCGAATTCACGTCTCGTTCTGAGGGCCCAGAGCCAGCAGGAAGGGCCGCTTTCAGCGCTGCGCGGCGACCGTGCGGGTATCGATGCCGCCGAGCGAAACCCAACGCATGGGGTTTTCATCCGACTGGCGCTTGATGAACCGGTAGCCCGTTTCCTTCCACGCCAAGATCTTGCCGACCTGATTGTCGAGCACGAAGTCGCCGCGATCGGTCTTGACGGTCAGCACAGCATGACCGTCGCCCTTGAGATCGCGAACCACGGTGATCAGCAGCGCGTTGAGCGGGAAGCCGGCCTCGACGAGGCGACGACGCTTCTCGAGCACATAATCCTCGCAATCACCCTTGCCATCATTCGGGTAGGACCAGACCTCCGGCGCCCCCCAATGCTCCTGATCGGTGATCGCATGAATCTCCTTGTTCACATCGGCATTGATCTTCACGATCCGCCGCCAGCTCGTCTCGGTGAGCGTGATCGTGGCAGGCGCCATCGTTCGGCTCACGCATTCGCCGGCATTGTCCTGGCAGAATTGCACCCAGCCGATCGGCGGCGAGGTGGGCGCGCCCAGCGCCACATTGGCTTGCGCACGGGCCGGTTCTCCGGCGAGGCTGCCGGCACCCAGGGCGAGCAGGATACTGACGACGATTGTTTTCATGGACCCCTCCATTCCGTCGAGGGGAAGTTCCCATGCAGCTCTTTGAAATTGCGCGGATTTGAGAGTGAGAATCGAGTGGATCGCGGTAAGCCGTCGTCAAGCTTGACGAAGCCTCAATGCCGCCCGGAACAGGCTCCGCGCGAATCATTTATCATGCAAGTCTTTGATATTGACGGCGCCGGAAACCATCGGGGCGAGAATTGCCTCAAATCGCCGCTTTCCGCGTTAACCCTGCTTTACCCTGCCGTTTAGCGGGCTGGAAAGGCTGATGCCGAAAGGCCCGAATTCCGCCGCAAAGCTTTCGGCCGGAACCGTGGCGACACGACCGCTGCCACGCATGAAAAAGCTGCGGCTTCGGAAATCGCGCTGCTGGACTGCCAGCTCAGAGCCGTATCGCGGGCGAGAACATCTTCTCGGGGACCGGCGCGCGGAATTCCACCGCGACGCCACCATCGAACGCACGGACGACACGCGCCGGCGTGGTCCCGAGCATCAGGTCATCCCCCTTCTGGAATTCGCCAGGGACCGAGACGCGGGCGCCGCTGAGTGAAATGTCGATGACATGACCCGCGATCGTGGGTGCCAGGGCATTGGAAAGGTTGCGCACCATGATGCGGGGATCGCGCGGCACGATACGGTCGTGGCGGCGATCTTCCGGCAGGCCGAGCTGATCGCGGTTGGCGAGCCAGATAAGCTGGGCGGCGAGCTTGTCGCGCTTGCGCAGGGTGGTGGCGAGTTCCACCACGAAACCCTCCTGCGTCAGGCGTTCGATATTGCCCTCAATGCGGCCGATCGTGTCAAAATAACCGACGACGCGCTCTCCGATCCGCACATTCGCATCCGATCGGATTCCCAGCGCCTTGATGCTCGCATCCGTGGCGGTTCCGCCATGCTCCGAGCGATCCTCCAGCATGAAGCGCCCGCCGATCTCGATCTTCACGCGCGGCAGTTCGCGCCTTTCGCCACTCAGGCGGAAAAGCTGAAACTGAGACCCCTGCGGGTTGTTTGAGGAAAGCATGAGGGGTGCCCTGCAACGAAATGAGACATTATGTTGCCGGAAAGCCAACAACGAAAGATTAACCGAACCGGCCGCTTTGGGCGCGCGCCCGGGCTTTTTGCCTATTCTGTCTTGCCGCCGCGCAGAACCGCGAGATGGCCATGGCGCGCCAGCACCTCGGCGCTGCGCGGGCCAGGGACGAGGCCGATTGGTGCCCGCGGCTGCGATTGCCGACCGAGCAGGCGCGTCCCGGTGATCGACAGCTCGATCGGGTGCTTGCGGGGCAATTGCGGCGGCTCGAAAAGCGCGATGATACCCATCATGCGCGCTCCCAGCCTGCCGCGATGCGTCAGCGGCAGGAGGATCATCTCGCCATGCCCTTCGAAGGTGCGGCGGCGGTCCTGCGCGGGTGGAGTGTTCTCCGGCCGGCGCAGCAGGCGCTCGAACGGCGCAGGTGCCGGAGCCGGACGTGGCAGGCCGAGACTGGCGTCGCGCAGGCTGAACAGCACGGGCTCGCCTTCCTGCGCCGCCTGGTCGAGCATTTCGTTCGCGGTCGCGAGCGAGGACGTTTCAAAAATGGAGAGGTAGCCACTGCCGGTCACATCGCGGCCCAGGGCATGGACCAGCCGCGAGCCCGCCAGCCGGAACGCGAAATTCTCCGTATCGCCATCGAGAATGAAGAGATCGCCGAGTTCACTGGTGATCGTCTTCGGATCGATCTCCGATCGCGCGGGCGCAACACGGCCCGCGGCAAGCGCAAGCCAGGTACGATAGAGTGCGCGGATGCTGTCATGTCGCATGGCGTCTGTCCCTGTCTGGTTCAAATCCGTGCCGGCCTGCGACGCTCAACAGCGCTTCGGAGGGCCGACAGGGCAGGGACTGCGATTGGCGTGCCGCAAATGGTTGCCGGGCGAACACGGTTAACGCTTTGCAAAGTAAGGTTAAGATCGAAGGCCGCTTGATCGGGACCGGGCCCTGTGCGACCGTTCGACCGCTCCAAAGGTTTCAGCACCGCGCCCCGCTCCGGCGCGGTGTTTTCTTTTCCGCGACCCTTTCCGGCGCCGATCCCTCGCATGGCTGCCCGACCCCATTGCGCTGACACCGCATTTGCGGAAAACTTCCTTCAAAACGATGGTTCAGAACCGGCGACGGCCTGCCGATCGCTTCAACCACAGGAGGAAAGCCATGAGTGTCGGACGACTTCTGGACGGCAAGGGCCATGCCGTCATCACCGCGCGGGCGGATCAGACGTTGCGTGAGGCGACCCGTCTTCTGGCCGAATATCGGATCGGTGCGGTGGTGATCGGCGGCGAGGCGGGCTCCGTCGCCGGCATCCTCTCCGAGCGCGATATCGTGCGCGCCCTGGCTCAGCATGGCGCGGATGCGCTGAACCATCCCGTCAGCCAGCACATGACGCGCAAGGTCGTCACCTGCACGGTCGCCATGGCGCTGCAGGAGGTGATGGAGATCATGACCGCCGGCAAGTTCCGCCATTTGCCGGTGCTGAAGGATGGCCGTCTCGACGGCATGATCTCGATCGGCGACGTTGTGAAATATCGCCTTGCGCAGCTCGAGAACGAGAGTCGGTCGCTGCGCGATTACATCGCCGCCAACTAGAGCATGCTGTGAAAAAGTGGAATCCGGTTTTTCACAAAAAAGCATGCGATAACAATAAGATAAGAGAATGATGTGCTTCCGTCTGAACACATCATGCTCTGAGGCGAG
>JADCCH010000287.1 GCA_020252865.1 Methylobacterium sp. | reverse complement strand
GTATCGCCGGGGCGGAATTCAGGAATCTTCTTTTCGCCGAGAACGCGGGCGGCTTCTTCCTGATCGAGTTGAGCGAGAATATCCATGGTCTGGAACCTTTTTCCGGTTTTGGCTCTGGTGGCCAAGCGTTTCGGGACGCTGTTTTGAGTTAAGAAGCGGCGCATAAAGCAAGGCCGGGGCTTTGTCACCCCTTGGGCGGAAATTTTCGCGCGTGGAGATCCGGCCGGCGCGCTTTCGTGAGCATTTCCGCCTCGGCCCGCCGCCATCGGGCGATCGAGGCATGATTGCCCGAAGTGAGCACTTCGGGGATGCCCCGCCCCTCGAAATCGCGGGGGCGCGTGTAATGCGGATATTCCAGAAGGCCATCCTCATGGCTCTCCTCGATATCCGAGCCCTCGCCGCCCATCACGCCCGGCAGCAGACGGATGATCGCATCGAGCACGACCTGCGCCGCGACTTCGCCGCCCGAGAGCACATAATCGCCGATGGAAAGTTCCGTGAGGCCGCGCGCCTCGATCACGCGCTCATCGACGCCCTCGAACCGCCCGCAAACAAACACCGCCCCCGGCCCGTTCGCGAGTTCGCGCGCCAGGGCCTGATCGAAGACACGGCCCCGCGGCGAGAGCAGGAAGCGCGGGCGCTGATCATCCGCCGGAACCACGGCGTCGATCGCTTCCGCCAGCACATCCGCGCGGATCACCATGCCGGGACCGCCGCCCGCCGGCGTATCATCCACCGCGCGATGTTTCCCGCGACCGTGATCGCGGATGTCTTTCACCTGGAGCGACCACGCACCCTTTGCGAGCGCTTCGCCCGCGAGCGAATGACCCAGCGTGCCCGGAAACATTTCCGGCATCAGGGTCAGCACGGTCGCGGTGAAGCCCATGGCTCAGCCAAGGCGCAAATCGAGGCTCGCGAAATCCGGCGCGAGCGCGATCACATGGTCCAGATGTGCGAAGGTCTCGGCCGGAACGGTCGTGAGCAGAACCACCGCGCGCATGCCCGCGCGGCGCGCGGCCTCGACCCCCAATGGCGCGTCCTCGAAGACGAGGCATTCCTCCGGGGCCACGCCCATCCGTTCGGCGGCGGCGAGGAACATGTCCGGATGCGGCTTGCCCCGAAAGCCCTGCGAGGGCGAGACAATGGTGCGGAAGCGATGACGCAAACCGAGGCCATCGAGCGTGAAATCGACATTGCCCGGCGGTGCGGCCGTCCCCACCGCCATCGGCAACCCTTGCGCATCCGCGCGATCGAGCAGCGGCAGCAAGCCGGCCATCGGCGCGAGATGCGGGTGATAGAGCGCGCGGTAGATCACTTCCTTCGCGTCTTCCAGCGCAACCAGCTCCTCGCGTGACTTGTCTGGAAACATCTCGCCGATGATCTCCGGGCCGGAACGCCCTGCGGTTCTGCCGAAGAACCCATCACGATCGAAGGGCAGGCCGAGATCGGCATGCCATTTTTCCCAGGAATCGTCATGGAAGCGCATGTTATCGACCAGCGTGCCATCCATATCGAAGATGAGGCCGCGAATGGGCTTCGTCATGCGTCCTGCTCCGGGTTGGCGGGCGGCTTTTCCGGCCCAGCGAGGAAAGCCGGGTCGATCACCACGCGGCGGCCCGGAACATCAAGCACCGGCACGGCGATTTTCGTGAAGGACAAGAGCAAGGTCGCCCCGCCCGCGGCTGGGCGGATGACCAGCAGATCGCCCGCGCCGTGATTATGGATCTCGAGGATCGTGCCGATCGCGTTCCCCTCGCCATCCGTCACCGGCAGGCCGAGGAGATCGGCGTGGTAGAACTCGTCCTCGTCATCCGTATCCGGCAGGTTGTCGCGGTCGATCACGAGATACTGGCCGGTGAGCGCCTTCACGGCCTCGCGATCCACGAGGCCCTTGAAGCGCATCACGAGCATGTCGTCTTTCAGCGGGCGACCATCGATGATCTCCAGCGCGCGGCCATCCGGCAGGAAGAGCGGGCCGTAATCGCCGATGGCCAAAGGGTCGGCCGTGAAGCTCTTCACGCGGCATTCGCCCTTGACGCCATGCGGCGCGCCGATGGTCGCGACGACGAGCCGCTTTTCGGGCGGGGGCATCACGGGCAGGGCCTTGGGCTTTTTCATCCGAGCCTCAAACGCGTCATGCCCGGGCCTGACCCGGGCATCCACGACTTCAAACCATTCATGACAAGACATGGATGGCCGGAACAGGTCCGGCCATGACGCCTCGCAGCGAAGCCTTACGCGGCCTCGCCAGCCTTCTCGGCCTTCTTCGCGGCGCGTTCCTTGGCCTTGTCGCCCGGAACGGCCTTTTCCGGGTTGTTGCGCGGCGCGCGCTTCACGATGCCGGCGGCATCGAGGAAGCGGAGCACGCGATCGGTCGGCTGGGCGCCCTTGGCGATCCAGTTCTTGGCGGCTTCGAGATCGATCACCACGCGGCTCTCCGAATCCTTGGCGAGCATCGGGTTGTAGGTGCCGATCTTCTCGATGAAGCGGCCATCCCTGGGGCTGCGGGCATCGGCCACAACGATGCGATAGACCGGGCGCTTCTTCGAGCCACCACGGGCGAGCCGGATTTTGAGAGACATGGGTTACTCCTGTTTGTCTTTGCGTGTCTAAGATTGCTGGATCGGTTATTTCTTGCGGAACGGATTGAACCCGCCGAGGCCCGGCAGGCCGGAGCCCAGGCCGGGAAGGCCGGGTTTGCCCATGCCCGGAAGGCCGGGCAGCTTCGCCGCACCCTGCATCTGTTCGAGCTTCTTCTGCGCCTCGGCGATCGCATCGGGCGAAACGCCGGCCGGCGGCTGCATCTTCGAAAGGTCGGGCACGCCGCCGCCCAAACCGAACATGTTGGCGAGACCGGCCATCGGCCCGCGCCCACCCTTGCCGACCTGCTTCATCATGTCGGCCATGCCGCGATGCATCTTGAGAAGCTTGTTGATCTCCTCGGCGGATGTGCCGGAACCCGCCGCGATGCGCTTCTTGCGGGAATTCTTCAGCAGATCCGGGTTGCGGCGCTCATCCGGCGTCATCGAATTGATGATGGCGACCTGCCGGGCGATCATCTTGTCGTTGACCCCCGCATTGGCCATCTGGTCCTTCACCTTGCCCACGCCCGGCAGCATGCCCATCAGGCCGCCAAGGCCGCCGAGTTTTTCCATCTGCCGCAGCTGGTCGCGCAGGTCGGAAAGGTCGAACTTGCCCTTCCGCATGCGCTCGGCCATCGCCAGCGCCTTTTCCTGGTCGATGTTCTGCGCCGCCTTCTCGACGAGGCTGACAATGTCGCCCATGCCGAGAATGCGATTGGCGATGCGCGCGGGGTGGAAATCCTCCAGCGCGTCCATCTTCTCGCCGACGCCGATCAGCTTGATCGGCTTGCCGGTGACAGCGCGCATGGAGAGCGCGGCACCGCCGCGGCCATCGCCGTCGACGCGCGTCAGCACGATGCCGGTGAGTCCCACGCGGGAATCGAAGGCGCGCGCGGTGACGACCGCATCCTGGCCGGTGAGGCTGTCGGCGACGAGCAGCACTTCATGCGGGCCAATGGCGGCCTTGACCTGCACCACCTCGTCCATCAGCTCGTCATCGAGCGTCACGCGGCCGGCGGTGTCGTAGATCACGGCATCGAAGCCGCCGAGGCGGGCCGCCGCTTCCGCCCGCTTCGCGATCTGGATTGCATTCTCGCCGGCGACGATGGGCAGCACGTCGAGGCCATTGTCGCGGGCGAGTACCGCGAGCTGTTCCATCGCGGCGGGGCGGCGCGTATCGAGCGAGGCGAGGAGAACCTTCTTCTTCTCGCGCTCCTTCAGGCGCTTGGCGATCTTCGCGGTGGTGGTCGTCTTGCCCGAGCCCTGCAGGCCGACCATGAGGATGCCGACCGGCGGCACGGCCTGAAGGTCGATGGGCTGCGCATCCGAACCCAGCATGGCAACGAGTTCGTCATTGACGATCTTCACCACCATCTGGCCCGGTGTCACCGACCGGATGACATCCACGCCGACGGCGCGGGCGCGCACCTTCTCGGTGAAGTCACGCACGACATCGAGCGCCACATCGGCTTCGAGCAGCGCGCGGCGCACTTCGCGCATCGCTTCGGCCACATCCGCCTCGCTCAGCGCGCCACGGCGCGTGAGCTTGTCGAGAATGCCGGAGAGACGACCCGAAAGGCCTTCGAACATTGTTCTTCCTCTTTTGCCCCGAAATCGGTGATTTCGGCGCAGTTCCCTTAAAGCGGGCCTTGCGGCCCTGCTCGGCGTCGCGGTCGCTCCTCGCCAACGGCCTTGAAGGCCGTTGGAAGGCAAACCGCCAAACACTTTTCGCGCCCGGCGCAACAGGGACGGGCTTGCCCGCTCCCGTCAAACGAAACACTTTCGCGCCCGGCGCAACAGGGGCGGGCTTGCCCGCTCCCGTCAAACCAAACACTTTCGCGCCCGGGGGCGCCTCGCGCTGCCGGACGTGAACCTCCGGGGCCTCGCCCCGGTCAGCCGATCAGGAGATCACGCTGATTGGATGGCCGCCTCTTAGGGGAAACGGGCCGAGGGGTCAAGGAACTGTGACCTTTTATGCCCGTTGACTAACCACACCTTAAGATTCATAAGCGACAAACAAGGCTTCTTGGGAGGTCACATGCGCAGTTCAGCCAATCCCAATCTCGCGGAAATGCTCAACCAATTATCTCAGTTTATGGGAACCAATGAGCATTTGGACTTTTCCGAACGCGCCCCATCCTTGTTGCGAGAAGTACCATCTTTCGCTACGGATCATATCGTGATTCAGCCTCCGATGGTGAACAATGCCGAATTGGCGCGACGTTCTGAAAGAGATTTCCGAAACTCAGAACCAAGCGCGTTTAGCATTTGACTCTGTTAGACAGAAGTATCTCCAAAAGCTTCATGAGAAGACAGGGCGTAATGTCATAGCCTATTACTCAGGCTGGCAGTCCAAGCCCGGCGTTTCTGGAACTGAAATCAGAGATGAAGATCGCAACGGCTTTATGACCGTTGTTCACCAACTGCCAAAGAATGCAGGCTTAGATTTAATTATACATACTCCCGGAGGTGGCATCGCAGCCACCCAATCAATTGTTCTTTATTTACAAGAAAAATTTGATGGCAACATTCGAGCAATAATTCCACATACTGCAATGTCAGCCGGAACAATCATGGCTTGCTCATGTCGAGAAATTTTGATGGCTCGACATTCCAGTATTGGCCCGATCGATCCGCAAATTCGAGGAATACCGGCAGCAGGTGTGATAGCTGAGTTTAAACGCATATTCGACGAGATCGTACAAGATCCCAGAAAACAGTTAGTCTGGGGACCAATTCTTGCACAATACACTCCGACATTTATTGGAAATTGCGAGAATGCAATTAAGTGGTCGGAAGAATTTACAAGAGAGCAACTTGCAAAAAATATGTTTTCAAAATCACGGGGAAGAAAAAAGAAGATTGACTCTGTGATTAAAGCATTGACAGATTATGATGAAGTAAAGCTTCACGAGCGCCAAATAAACTATAAGCAAGCCAAATCCATTGGGCTCAATGTTAGCCTAATTGAAAAAGATCAAGATTTGCAAGACCTTATCCTTACGGTCCATCATTGCTACATGCATACGCTGTCAAATACGCAAGCATTCAAGATCATTGAGAACAATCTAGGAGTCGCATTTATAAAACAAATGGCATAGCTATTTCAGGAACACCACGATATTCAGCTTCAGGCCGCGATCGTCGCTCTTCTCGGGAAAAGCAAGATATTCCTCCACATAGGTGCCGGTCGAGGTCAGCCCCTTCTCGTCGAGAAAGGCGGTGATTGCCTCATAGGCTGCGTCAATATCGTTGTAAGGCCCTTCATGCGTGAAGATCATCGCCCGGCCGGCGGGGGATTGCGCCAGTTCGAAACCCTTGCCGGCCAATGTGCCGGGCGCGGCCGGACCGGCGAGTGGCAGCATGGCCTCGAAAGTGAAGCCGAGATCGTCGCTCGTCACGAAATGCACCATGGGCGGGGTGACGGTGAGCAAACCGAGCCGGCGCGCTTCCTCGCCCAGAAGAAGCATCGCCTTCCTGATCTCGGCGAAGCCGTCATCCCAGGTGCTGGTGGCGCGGATCCGCAGGACAGGCCGGGCAGCATATTCCGCAAGCTGGCCGGTCGAGGCATCGGCCGAGGGTTTCTCCATGCCCGGCGATGGCGAGGCGGGCGAAACAGCCGGGGGAGACGGGGTGACCGGAGGAGGCGAAGGGTCCGGCGTGGTCTGTGCGACAGCCGCCGCGACACCGAACAAGGCCGCGATCACGGTCAGTTCAAGCCTGTTCCACAGCGATCGGCAATGCATCGCTCGCCTCTCCTTCGCCTGAAAAGCGGGAACCGCCCTATCGAATCAGCGGCTGGGGGAGAGTGACACGGAACATCTGTGTGCGCACGCCATCGACGCCGAAATCGTTGTCGTTGATGATGATGAACTCGTTCGGGCCCGTGATGGCCAGGCCTTCGATCTTGGCTGGCAAACCAGGGGTCGTCTCGCTGTCGAGCAGCAGCGTCTTCGTCAGCGGCAGCACACCGCGCAGGGCAAGCTGGGCGGCGTCCATCCATTCGAAACCAGGGCCGTATTCCGGGTTGTCGAGCAGGCGCGGCACGCGGTTCTCGTCGGTCAGATGCACCGAATAGAAGCGAGCATGCCGGTCAACCCGCTCCAGCACGAGAAGGTGATCCTCGGCAATGGCGGCCATCTCGCTCAAGAGCACCCTGGATTGCACGCGCTCGCGTCCATCGACTTCGCCGGTATAACTGTTGATGTCGTCGGTCTGGTAGAAATACTCCCCCACGACCTCCCCGGTCTCGCGCGCAATCTTCCAGAGCCTGACATGCCGTGACCGCCGCGCGGTCTCGATATCCGGGTTCGCCAGCGGGCCCTGCAGCATGGCGTAGAGGAATTTTTCGTCTGGCGAGAGGGCCAGCGCCTCGAAGCCGCGGTTCAATGCGCGATAGCGCAGGATGGGCGGCAGGGAAGGCACGACCTCGTAATCGGCATCCTTGAAATCGTTCTGCAAGCCCTGCGGCACGAGCCGCTTCAGAACAGTGCCGTCAGACGCAACCTGCAGCAGCGACGGGCCAAGCTCGTCGGCGATCCAGAATGTGCCATCCGAGACACGCACGAGGCCCTCGGGGTCCACGCCGGAGGGGTCCGGCGGCAGCGGCTTGCCGTCGATGCCATAGGCGCTCTCGTAACGGCCATTGACCTGAGGCGGGCGACCGGAGAGCGGCTTGCCCGACTTGCCCTTGAGTGGCAGGTAGACCGAGAAGCGGGCAGTGTTGTCCGGGCCAATATCCGCCGCGTAGATCGAGGGTACGAAACCGGGCAGCGGGAAAATTCGGCCCATGCGGTTGCCGGCGCAGGCCTGATCGCCTTCGAGACCCAGGATGCGCCGTGCCTCGCCGCATTCGATGTTGGGCCCGCGATCCGTCAGCAGCCAGACCCGCCCCGGCAAATCATTCGGGCTGCGATAGGCGCTGGAACCCGTTCCCACCGAGAGGTTGATGGCCTTGCCATTCGGAAAGATGACCACACCCAGCGAGAGGTTCGGCACCTGGATGGGTGTGATGACCGGCTTGGGGCGGCTCTCGGGCTGGGTTTCCACCTGTGCGCCGAGCGGCGCCGTGAGCAGAAACAGAAAACCCAGAATCGAGGCGGCTGCCACGGCACCCTCTCGCCGAAGGGCGGAGGCGAAAGCACGGGGGGCAAGCTGCCGTTGCATTCGTTCCGATGATCCTATTCTGTGCCCTGCGAGCCTGTCATTTTGCCCTTAAACGAAAATCCGTTATAGCGCCAATGGATTGTAGGGCCGATGCGCGCGCAGCCAACGGGTTCGCTGGTCTTTGGTTTGCAATTCTGGTTTCCGTATTCCGGGATCGAGGTCGATGTCCGTTTCGCCGTCGCTATCGCCCGTCGCCTTGCCGTTCCGCAAGATGCACGGTTTGGGCAATGATTTCGTCGTAATCGACGCCCGCAAGACGCCGCTCGCACTGTCGAAGCCGCAGCTGGAGCGCATCGCCGATCGCCGGTTCGGCATCGGCTGCGACCAGCTCATCCTGCTCGAACCCTCCGCGAGGGGTGATGCGCGCATGCGCATCTTCAACCCCGATGGCGGCGAGGTGGAAGCCTGCGGGAATGCCACGCGCTGCATCGCCGCCCTGTTGACGCGCGAAAGCGGCCAGATCGAGGCGGTGATCGAAACTGTCGCCGGCCTGCTCGTGGGCCGGATGGAGGGGAGGGATATCGCGGTGGATATGGGTTTGCCCGTGCTGGATTGGGCGAAGATTCCGCTCGCGGGGGAACCGCGCGACACCGCCCGCATTCCGCTGGACACGAGCGCCCTGTCGCCCGACCTGCCCGGCTGGTTCTCTGCCGTGAACATGGGCAACCCGCATGGCGTGTTCTTCGTGGAGGATGCCGGCGCGATTGAACTCCCGCGCATCGGCCCGGCTCTCGAAACACATCCGATCTTCCCGGAGAAGGCCAATATCTCCTTTGCCGAGCTTCGGCCTGACGGCGAGATCACCCTCCGCGTCTGGGAGCGGGCGGCCGGCGTGACGCTCGCCTGCGGTACCGCCGCCTGTGCCACGGCCGTCGCCGCCCAGCGCCTCGGCCTCGCGGGCGAGGTCGTCCGGCTACGCCTTCCAGGCGGGCCGCTCACCATCCGCCGCTCGCCGGAGGGCCGCGTCATCATGGTCGGCCCGGTGGCGGAAAGCTTCTCCGGCACGATCCACCCCTCCATGCTGGCTGGCGCCGCATGAACGCGCCGATGGCCCGACCCGAGATCGTGACGCTGGGCT
>JADCCH010000286.1 GCA_020252865.1 Methylobacterium sp. | reverse complement strand
GGACTGCCGGTCGATGCCCGTCGACAGCTTCCGGCCCGCCAACTCGCCTACCGCAAACGCGCCGGTGATGCTCCAGCCGTGGTCTGGCTCGGCGGCTTCCGCTCGGACATGACCTCCACCAAGGCGGCTGCGCTGGATGAGGCCTGCGCGGCTGATGGTCATGCGATGCTGCGCTTCGATTACTACGCGCATGGCGAAAGCGCGGGCGATTTCCACGCCGCCAATCTCTCGATCTGGCTCGACGATGCGCTTGAGATGATCCGCCGTTTCGGCGGCCCCGCGCCGGTTCTGGTCGGCTCTTCCATGGGCGGCTGGGTCGCCCTCCTCGCAACCGCTCGCCTGAAGGCGGAGGGACGTGCGCCATCGGGCCTCGTGCTCATCGCGCCGGCTGTGGATTTCACCGAACGCCTGATGTGGGCGCAGTTTCCGGAGGAAATCCGCAAGGAGATCACCCAGAAGGGCGTCTGGTATCGCCCCTCGGCCTATTCGCCGGAGCCCTACCCCATCACGCGAAGCCTGATCGCGGATGCGCGCCAGCACCTGATCCTGGACAAGCCGATCCATGTCGGTGTGCCAATTCACATCCTGCAGGGCGCGAAGGACCCGGATGTGCCGATCCAGCATGTCGATCAATTCGTGAGTTCGTTGTCGAAGGATGATGTGCGGATGACCATCATCCCTGATGGCGATCACCGCCTTTCGCGCCCCGAGGATATCGCGACGCTCGTCCGCATCACGCGCGAGTTGGTCCAAAGCCTGCAAGCCACGAGCTGAAATGGCGCGCGGCCGGCTGTTGCCCGGTCAATGCAGGGCGGAAAGGGTCAGCTTTTGATCCCAGGCGCCGGAGAGCACCGCATCGCGGGTATCGGCGAGGATCAGCGGCGTGCCGTCCGCCCCGAAGAGCGCGAAAAGCTCGACGGAGGGGTGCAGCTCGGCGGTCTGGGGGAAAAGCTTGCAGAGGTCGCCTGCCCGGAATTTGCGCAGGTAGGCCGTTTCGCCATCTCCCATCGCCATCAGTTCCTCCAGCGCCCGGTGGCTGTCATTCACCGGCGAGCCTCCCGAAGCCAGAACGGCGGGGCGCCCGGGGGCGGGCTTGGTCGTCGAAGATCTCTTCATGGCCATGATGACCTCCAATTCTCACATGAAACGCCCAAAGGCGTTGACGAACTCTTGCATGAGCCATGCCGCGGCGCGAACGGGGATATTCCCGCCGCCCGCTCGGGCAACAGGGTTAACGAAGGGCAACCGGGAAGGAGGCGTCAGTCGCGCGCCTGGATATCGATCCGGCGGATGATCCGCTCGGGCTCCGGACGGGCGAGATCGACCGAAAGAAGGCCGTTCTGAAGCTCCGCGCCGGCCACTTCCATGCCATCCGCGAGCAGGAAAACCCGCTGGAACTGCCGCGCGGCAATGCCACGATGCAGATATTGCCGGCTCTTGTCATCCAGCTGGCGGCCGCGAATGATCAGCTGGTTTTCCTCGAGCGTGATATCGAGTTCCTCGCGCGTGAAGCCGGCGACCGCGAGCGTGATCCGATAGCGCTCCGGACGATTGTTGTCGCGCTCGACCCGTTCGATATTATAGGGCGGATAGCCATCCGATGCCGCCTTGGCGAGACGGTCCATCGTCCGCTCGATTTCATCGAAGCCGAGCAGGAACGGCGCAGAGAGATTGAGAACGCGGGACATGCGAGGCGAGCCCTCCAGATGAAGCGGCCGGTGTTCTGCGTCACCCGTTGCGGCGTGACGCTGTGGAATATGGGGGTGGTTTTCAGCCCGTGCAAGAGGAACCCGGAATGAGCGAAGACAACGCGATCACCGCCGAGAAGGCCGCCTTGCGACGGGAACAGATGGACAAACGCGATGCCATCCCCCGGCCCATGCGCCTGCTTGCCGGGCATGCCGTGATGGGCGAACCCTATTGGTCGATTCTCGGTGCTAATCTGCCGAAGCCGGGCGGGGTGATCGCGACCTATGTGGCGATGCGCTCGGAATTCGATCCCGGCCTCCTGGTGATGCGGCTCGTCAATCTCGGCTACCGGATTGCCGTGCCACGCATCACGAGGGAAGGGCTTGCCTTCCATCAGGTGAAGAACGCGGCGGAGCTGGAGGAAGGCCCCTTCGGCACCCGCCAGCCCAAGGCCTCGGCGCCCATCCTGAAGCCCGATCTCTTCCTGGCACCGCTCCTCGCCTTCGATGATGAGGGCTACAGGCTCGGCTATGGGAAGGCCTATTATGATCGCGCCTTTGCCGCGCACCCCCAGGCCAAGCGCGTGGGCCTCGCCTTCGCCACCCAGCGCATGGATCGCGTGCCCCGCGAGGCGCATGATGTTCCGTTGCATGCCGTGCTGGCTGTGGAGACCTGATATTCAGCCCAAGCCAAGCTTCCACCACTTCTTCTTCGGAGTGTTCGACGCGATTTCCTCCGGACTCGGAGGGGCGACTTCCGCCGCGAAGCGCTCGAAGAATTCGCCCGCAAGTTTCTTGGCGGTGGCGTCGATCAGCCGCGAGCCGAGTTGCGCGATCTTGCCGCCGACTTCTGCACGCACGGTATAATGCAGGATTGTTTCCTCGCCATCAGCCTCAAGGCGCACATCCGCACCGCCGCGGGCGTGGCCGGCGGCGCCGCCCTGCCCTTCGCCGCTGATGGTATAGCCATTGGG
>JADCCH010000285.1 GCA_020252865.1 Methylobacterium sp. | reverse complement strand
CTAGCGGAGACCACCAGCCCGCCAATGCCCTCGGCCGCCATGCGGTCGAACAGCGCCGGCTCCACCCTCTCCCGGGTCGGGAAGATGAGCAGTTCTCGCCCCAGCACCGCCGCGGCTTGGCGCAGCGCCGCGTCATGCCGTGCGCGCAGGGGCGCGCCCTCCAGCACCAGCACGCCCAGCCGTGACACCTGGGGCAGAGCCTCGGCCAGCAATTCCAGCCGTTTCACGTCCAGGTCTCCGGCGAGCATGATCACCCCGGTCACACGCCCGCCCGGCTGCGCGAGACTTTCAGCGAGGCCGAGTTCAGTCGGGTCCGGGCCGAGCACCAGCAGTGGGATATCGGGCGTCGCCGCGGCCACCGCGACCGCAGCCGGGCTGCCAGTGGTAATGATCAGGCGCGGCGCGCGGCGCACAATCTCGCGCGCCAGGGCAGGCAGTTCCTCGGGCGTGCCGTGGCGAATGTCCAGGTCGAGGTCGCGGCCGACACGCAGACCCGCGGCAAGCAGATGGTTGGGAAAACGCGCCACGATCTGCGCCGTCTGCCCGGCGCCGATGGTCAGCACGACGACCAGTGGGCGGGCCGGCTGCGCCATGGCGGCGCGCGAGGCAGGCAGTGCTGCCAGGAGCAACGCGCGGCGGACGATCATTCTATTACCTCCTCGGCACGGGCCAAGACCATGATGGGCAGATCAAGCCCGAGCTTCCGCGCCGCGCCTTGGTTCACCAGCAACTCGAAGCGCTCAGCCCGCTCCATCGGCAGGCTGCCCGGCGCTTCGCCGCGCAGGATGCGCAGCACATAGCCTGCCACGCGTCGGCGCAGCTCGCCATCCAGCGGCCCAAGGCTCAGGACGCAGCCGGCCTCGGCCATTGAGCGCAACTCGCACACCGTCGGCAGCAGCGACGCTTGCGCGTGCCGCGCCAGAGCGGCTGCCTCAGAGTGGAAGCCGGGGGAGGAGCTGATCACCACCGCGTCGGCGCCGCGCTCGCCGAAGCCAGCAAACGCGCGCGAGAAGCTGTCTGGCCCTTCGGCGCGAAGGGTGATGAGCTCCGCGCCCAGCGCCCGCGCCGCCGCTGTGAGCCGCACGACGCGGTCCGCCGGGTAGCTGCTGCCAGCCAGGAAGCCGATCCTGCGCGTCCCGGGAAAGGCTTCGAGCGCCAGTTCCAGGCGCTTCACGTCCAGCTCCTCGGAGAGCATCACGATGCCCGTGACGCTGCCGCCAGGTCGGGCAAGGCTGGCCGCAAGCCCATCGGCGACCGGATCACTGCCGGCGAAGCTCATGACGATCGGGACGGTCTGACTGACCGCGCGGATCGCCAGCGCGACCGGATTGGAGACGGCCACGATGACATCCGGCTGGAGTGCCACGAGCGAGGCCGCAAGCCCCGGGATGCGTTGCAGGTCGCCATTTGAGCTTCGGCCAATAATCTCCAGGTTGCGGCCCTCCACAAAGCCGGCCCTGCCCAGCTCCGTGATGAGGACGGCCCGGTTCAGATCAACCGTCAGCTGGCCGGGCGAGAGTATCCCAATGCGGACTGGCCGGCGCTGCGCCAGCGCTGGCCCGCAAAAAGTCAGGCTCGCCAGCACACTTCTTCGCAGCATCATGCCATCAACCCCGTCACGCCCGGCCATGGTGGAAGACAGACCTGGCAGCTTGCACCCTCACTGCCGCGCCGGCGCGCGCTGCCAGACTGTCTGAAGGGTCATGCCACTCGGCGTCCTTGGATTGGTGAAATGAAGCTCCGTCGCGGTCAGCAAGGTGATGATACGCCGCTGCGCGGGTCCACCCAGCAGGTTCGCGTAGCTGCTGCCCACAAGGCTGATGGAAGTGGATCGGTTCGCCTCGTCAACCGCATAGGTGCCGTAATAGGCGATGGAGTCGCGAACAACCACCAAGGCTTCCTCGGGGGTCGCCCGGGTGCGGTCATTCGCTGCCAGTCGGGGAAGCTCCGCGCGTGACTGGAAAAGACTGAAATGGCCGTCGCTGGAGAACATCACGACGCCCTTCGGGTTTGGGCCGAATGGCTCACCCCGTGTTCCATCCGCCTGCTGGCTCGACACCGAAACCAGGATCCAGGTGCCGACAATGCCATCAGCAATGGGCGCCGGCTGCGCCCTGGCGGGGCTATTGTGCAGGGCCAATACACCTAGCAGCAGCGCCGCCGGCAGACCCAAACCTATTCTGCGAAGCATATAATCCTCCTTCACGTTTCTTGGCCGTACCTGGTCGGGCCACCATGGCCGTCCTCAGGGCCGGAATGCCGCACCCGCGATCCGATCCGCAGTGTGCGATCTCACTCCGCGCATTCGTCGCGCTTCGGCCAGGAAACCGCTGTGCGAAATGGCACATGTTGCGGTGTGGTGTTGGCGACGATGACCTCCGGTGCTCAATGCGTCTCGGTCCGGTTAATGCAGCCTTCGACACGCTCGCCCCCTGTGCAATCTTTGGCGGTGCGGCCTTGGGCGGGACGCCTCACTCGATCACCTCCTCTGCCCGGGCCAGAAGGCTGGTGGGCAGGTCCAGTCCGAGCCTGCGAGCCGCGCCCCCGTTCAGCACAAGTTCGAAACGCATGGGGCGCTCGATGGGCAGGCGATGCGGCGGGGTGCCGCGCAGGAGCTCCGCCGCCATCCCGGCAATGCGCCGCCAAGCCGTGTTCAGGTCGGGGCCATAGCTGAGCAGGCAGCCGGCCTCGGCCATTTCGCGCCACTGGCAGGCCATGGGGATGCCACGCGCGCCGGCCATCGCGGCAAGCGGGCCTATCTGGTCGAAAAAGGCCGGGCTAGCGGAGACCACCAGCCCGCCAATGCCCTCGGCCGCCATGCGGTCGAACAGCGCCGGCTCCACCCTCTCCCGGGTCGGGAAGATGAGCAGTTCTCGCCCCAGCACCGCCGCGGCTTGGCGCAGCGCCGCGTCATGCCGT
>JADCCH010000284.1 GCA_020252865.1 Methylobacterium sp. | reverse complement strand
GCCGCATCGGCGACCATATGGCGATCCAGATCGCGAAACCTCTCAGACGGTCAAGAACGACACTCGCAGCCTTCGAACAAGGCGTCTCAGTCAGGCGCGACAGGTGAATCCATGTCCGGACAACTCGGTTTGATTATTGAACTCATTGTTGGCGGCCTGCTCGTCGTCACCATCGGCTACTGCGTCCTGCTCGATCGACGCCTGCGTGCCATGCGGGCCGACGAAGCGGTCATTCGCAAGACCATCATCGATCTCTCGATGGCCACGGACCGTGCCGAGCGCGCGATCGACGCGCTCAAGCACACCCTTGGCGATTGCGATCGCACGCTCGGCGAGCGCCTCCGCGTGGCCGAGCGCTACGCATCCGATCTCGAGGACCAGATCCGCTCCGGCGATGATGTGCTGAACCGCATCAGCCGCATCGTTTCCACTGCGCTCGACAGCCCGGTGGTGGAGGGCGCGCGCGACCCGGCCGAGGCCTTCTCCCAGCATGTGATGGATACCCAGCCGGCCATTCGCTCGGCTTCGCGAATCGCCCAGACTCTTGCGGCGGCCCAGGCGCTTGCCAGCCGCAACGCCGAGAAGGCCAAGCAGGAAAACGTGGCATGACCCGCATCCGGCTGATTCCCGTCCTGATTTTCGGGCTGGTTTCGCTGCTCACGATCCGGGTACTTTCGGTCGCGCTTGACAACCGGCCGCTGCCCCAGATCGCGGATCTCGGTCCGGCGGCGGGCGACCGGTTTGCCCGCTCCATCGAGAGAGCCCGTCTCGGCGCTCAGGCTGACAACCAGATCATCACCGGCGCCACCGGCAATGCTGAAACCAGGGGTGCCGAGAGCAAGCCAGCCGATCCCAAGGCCGCCGGCGCCCAGGCTCAGGTACCCGCGGACCCCAAAGCGCCGAAGATCAAGCCGGAACCGGAAGGCACCCGCGTGCCCCCGCCGCCGGCGCAGATACCCGAGCGCGGCCAGGTTGCAAGCCCGGCCGAGCGCGAGATTCTGGAACGGCTTCAGGCGCGCCGCACCGAGATCGAGGCGAAGAACCGCGAGATCGAGATGCGCGACAGCCTGCTGCGCACCACCGAGCGCAAGCTTGACGAGAAGATCGGCCAGCTTCGCACGCTCGAGAACCAGTTCGATGCCAGCCAGGCCGCGAGGAACGATCCGAAGCAGCGCTTCAAGCCGCTCGTCACCATGTACGAAACCATGAAGCCGAAGGAAGCCGCCCGCGTCTTCGACCGGCTGGACATCAGGGTTCTGATGGACCTCGTGCAGCAGATGAACCCCCGCAAGGTGGCTGAAATTCTCGCCGCCATGGAGCCCGCCGCCGCCGAGCGCCTGACCGTCGCGCTGGCTCGGCAGGCCCAGAATGTGAGCGAGGTTGCCGTACCGGCGGCCGATGGCGAATTGCCTCGGCTTTCGCCGCCGACGCGGTGAGTGGATTAAGCCGGCGTTAGGCATGGTGGCTTAGTCTTACCGGAAGGCGGGCGGGGAGCGGCTGTTGCGGCCCCGTCTTCGACGTGCCTTCCCCGTTCGGCTCCTGTACCGGAACTTGTGCTGTGTTGCGTTCGCGTTTCTCGAAATTCTTCGCCCGGGCGGCGGGCCTCGTGCTGCTCCCGTTCCTGGTTCACGGGTCCGCACTTGCGGCCAGCGGGCAGGTGGCGGGCACCGAGCAGTCGGGCTTCGGCCGGCTGGTCTTCACCTTCGATGCGCCGGTAGGCGCCAAGGTGCGCGCCGCGAATTCGGTGCTGATCATCGAATTCGATCAGGGCGTCGCGCTCAATCCAGACAGGCTGCCGCTGGAAGTGCCGAATTACATCGGCGTCGCCCGCCTCGATCCGGATGGCCGCTCGATCCGCATCGGTCTCAACGGCCGCTACCGGCATGATCTCAAATCGGCCGGTGAACGCGTCTTCCTCGATCTGATGGGTCCGCGCTGGCAGGGCCTGCCACCGCCGCTGCCGCAGGACGTCATCGACGAACTGGTCCGTCGCGCCCGCGTGGCGGAGGAACGCATCCGCCGCGTTGAGGTCGAGAAGAAGCCTGAACGTGCGATGGAACTGCGCGTCGCCCATGCGCCCCGCTTCCGCCGCGCCATCTTCACCATGCCCCGCTCCGCACCGATCGCCTATGACGAGCGCGATGGCGAGGTGACCCTCGTGTTCGAGGGCGATTTCGAACTGCCCGAAACGCTCGCCCGCTCGCGCCTCGCCGGCACTGCCGAGGGCGTGCGCGTCACCCGGGATGGATCGAGCCTGAAGGTCAGCATGCGCGTTTCCGAAGGCATGAAGGTGCGCGGCTTCCGCGAGGATGACAGCTTCACGCTCGATTTCTCGCGCATCGATGGCCGCGCGCTCGCTGAGGGCCTCAACGAACCGGCGGCGCCAGCCCCCGCAAGCGCGGCGCCTGCTCCGGCTGCGCCGGCCCAGCCCGCATCCCCTCCCGCTTCCCGGGCCGGGCCTGCTCCATCGGCCACCACCCTGCCGCGCATGGCGCAAAGACTAGAGCCCGTGCCGCCGGAGACTTTGCTGCCCGCCAGCACGGGCGATGCCATCGATTTCCGGATCGAGCAGGGGCGTGATCCCGAAGGATTCGCCCTTCGCCTTGGGGGCCTTGGCAAGGCGCCTTTCGCCATTCTCCAGCGCGGGCCGACGCTGCTCGTGGTGGTGGAGACGCCGCAGACCCCCGGCATGCCTACCGTGCCGCCGGAGATGAAGAGCCATGTTGAAGGCGTGCAGATGTCGCGTCTGCCGCAGGCGACCGTCCTGCGCCTGACACCCAAGATCGACGGACAATTCTGGCTGATGCGCGATGGTGGCGACATGGTCGTGCAGCGCGGAAAGAGCGAGGTGACGCCGGAGGCAGTGGCCGGTGCGCCGATTCGCCTGCAGCGCGTTTTCGATCGGCAGGGCCGCGACGCCCTC
>JADCCH010000283.1 GCA_020252865.1 Methylobacterium sp. | reverse complement strand
CGTGCGGTCGAGAATGGGGGCGGAGCGGGCAGGGTCCTCCACCAGCGGTCGGGTGAGATCGGTCTCGATCCAGCCCGGCGCGATGGCATTCACGCGGATGCCCTCTGCCGCCCAGGCCGCCGCGAGGCTTTTGGTGAGTTGCCCGATGCCGCCCTTCGAGGCGGAATAGCCCGGCACGAAGGGCGAGCCCTGGAAGGTGAGCATGGAGGCCGTGTTGATGATCGAGCCGCCATTCCTTGCCAGCAGCGGCCGCGCCTGAAGGCAGCAGCGCATCGTGCCGACGAGATTGACCTCAAGCGTCTGCCGGAAGGCCCCGATCTCGAATTCCCTGCCGCCGCGCTGGATGGTGCCCGCGCAATTGACGAGGAGATCGAGCCGCTCGAGCCCGGCAAAGACGGGCGCGACAGAATCATCGCGCGTGACGTCCATTGCCCGCGTGCGGATGGCGGGGTCCGGCGCGAAGGCCGCGCATTCCGCCTCCATCAGCCCCGTCGCGACCACCGCATAGCCCGCATTGGCGAGGGCCCGGCTTATGCCTTCACCGATGCCGCGCGTGCCGCCGGTGACAAGGGCGACCGGGCCCGTGGCCATTTCAATAGGTTCCGCGGCCGCCGGAGATATCGAAGACCGCACCGGTCGAGAACGCGCAATCCTCCGAGGCGAGCCAGCAGGCCATGGCGGCGATCTCATCCACCTGCACGAAGCGCCCCATCGGGATCTTCGAGAGCATGAACTGGATGAATTCGGGCTTCATCTGGTCGAAAATCGCGGTCTTCGCAGCGGCGGGCGTGATGCAATTGACGAGGATGTTCGAGGTTGCCAATTCCTTCCCGAGGGATTTCGTGAGCGCGATCAACCCCGCTTTCGAGGCGGAATAATGCGAGGCGTTGGGGTTGCCCTCCTTGCCGGCGATGGAGGCGATGTTGACGATCCGCCCGTAACCGCCCTTCAGCATTTCCGGAACCACGGCGCGGCAGACGAGATAGGGTGCGACGAGGTTCACCTCGATCACCTGCCGCCAGACCGCTGGTTCCAGCTCCCACAATTTCGCATTGCCGCCGGTGATGCCGGCATTGTTGACGAGAATGTCGATGCGCCCGTGGCGGGCCATCGCTGCAGCCGTCGCGGCAGCCACCGAAGCCTCATCGGTGAGTTCGACCTGATCGGTCGTCACGGGCCCCAGCGTGCCGAGTGCGGCGGCCGCCTCGGCCAGGGCGGTCTTGTCGATGTCCCAGAGCACGGCCGTGCCGCCCGAACGCAGCAGCCGCTCCGCGATGGCATGGCCGATGCCGCGCGCGCCCCCGGTGATGATCGCCACGCGATTCCGCAAGTCCAGCTGGTTCATTCCGCTCCCCCGAATTTCGCGGCGATGCATCGCTGCCGGATCGGCCGGAATAATGCCATCGCGCCGCCGGGGTCATTGCTTCCCGGCCTCCCGAACATGCCGGGGCAGGGCTCAGCCTCCAACATGCGAACACACAAAATGAGACGCTGGGATATGGGCGGTTTGCGCGTTGAACGGCAGCGTTCCATGGGGCGTGGCGGAGATCGCGCTCAGGAGGCATGCGCAGGCTGGTGACCGGCATTAAAGCCGGCGGGTCCTGTCGTGCCACAGGGAGGAACATACATGCGCAAGACTTTGCTCGGAGCCGTTGCGATTGCCGCCCTCATGCTGCCGGGTGCAGCCATGGCACAGGGTGGAACGATCCGGATCGGCGTTCTCGTTGCGCTTGAGGGCGCGTTTGCGACGGGCGGGCAGGATGCTGTCCGCAACGTCGAACTGGCCCTCAGGGAAGTGAACAACACCATCGCCGGCAAGAAGGTGGAGACGGTGATCGCGCCGACCGACACCAAGCCCGATACCACCGTGCGCATGGCGCGCAAGCTGATCGAACAGGACAAGGTCGATCTGATCATCGGCCCGCTTTCCGGTTCCGAAGGAATCGCGATGCGCGACTTTGCCAAAACCATCCCCGACAAGGTGGTGATCAACGGCATTTCCGGCGCGCTCGAGACCACCTGGGTCGATCCCGCCCCGAATTTCTACCGTTTCAACCTCGATGGCGGGCAGTGGGGGTACGGACTTGGCTCCTACGCCTTCAAGACCAAGGGCTACAAGAAGATTGCCACCATCGTCGCGGATTACTCCTTCGGCTACACCAACTTCATGGGTTTCGCGGTCGATTACTGCAAGGCGGGTGGAGACATCGTCCAGCGCTTCTGGCAGCCGCTGGGGCAGTCGGATTTCGGCGGCATCATCGCGCAGCTGCCGGAGAACGTGGATGCGATCTATCTCGGCCTGGGCGGCACGGACGCGATCAACTTCCTGAACCAGTACCAGCAGGCCGGCGAGAAGACGCGCCTGATCGGCGGCACCATCCTCGCCGACCAGACCGTTCTCACCGCGCGCGGCCGGGCAAAGGAAGCGCTGAAGGGCACGCCGGTTTCCGGTCCCTTCGCGACCGACAACCCCGATCCGGCCTGGACTTCTTATGTGAAGCGCTACCAGGAAGCGTGGCCGGCCGCCCAGCGCCTGCCGACGCCCTCGCTCTTCGGCCTCGGCTACTACACGGCGACCCTCGCGGCGATCAAGGGCCTCGAGGCGGCGGGTGGTGATCTCTCGAACGGTCAGGCGAAATTCAAGGACGCCCTGAACAAGCTCCAGCTCGACAGCCCGGTGGGCAAAATCACGCTGAACGAGAACCGCCAGGCCACCGGCACGGTGTTCATCAACGAAGTCGTCGATGGGCCGGATGGCAACATGACCACCAAGATGGTTGCGCGCACTGAAAACGTGACCCAGACCCTGGGCATGACGGCGGAGCAGTTCCGCGCCCTCGGCCTGCCGTCACGCACGGTCGTGGATTGCGCCAAGCTGCGCTCGGGCGGCTGATCGCGCCCCTTACCCGACATCGACAACGCGGTGGGCCCTTCGGGGTCCATCGTTCTCTCCTTCGCGAAAAAACCAATGGGCGACGTCAAATTGCCCTCGCCGGGAGTGCTGCCGATGACCCTGATAGGCTATCTGACGCGGACCCACTTCGCCGAGGCCGCGATCGAGGATGCCCTGCCGGAAGAGACCGGCGCGTTCTCGAATGCCCTGTTGCTGACCGATGACGAACCCGGTGGCGAGGCCGCCCTCAACCGGGTGCGAGGGGTGCTTGGCCGCATCGCACTCACGGTCCGGCATGTGGCGGCCGGCGCACCCTCCCGCGGGGAAACGCGGGCCTTGCTGTCTCGCCTCAGGGCGATCGGCACCGGCACGCTCGTGGCGGTGGGTGGGGCAGACGCCATCGGTCAGGCGCGACTGGTCGCGGCCGAGGCCAGCCGGCAAGGTGCGCGCCTCACGGTGATCGCGGTGCCGGTCGGCGTGTTCGATCTCGGTCTCGGCCGCCATGTTCGCCCGCGCGATGGCCGCCCCGCCATCTGTCCCCGGCCGGACCGGGTGATCGTCGATCCCACAGTGCTCGAACATGCGCCAATCCGCCGGATCGCCGCCTCTGCCATGGAGATCATGGTCCATGCGATCGAGGCCTATGCCAGCCCCAGCTACAACCCGCCGGCGGACGGGCTCGCGCTCGAAGCCGTGCGCCGGATGACGCGCTGGCTGCCTGTCGTGCTGGGCGCGCCCGGCCATCGCGAGGCTCTGCGCGAGGTGATGGCCGCCGCGATGACTGCCGGGCTTGCTCTGGAGAAGGCCGTGGGCGGCGTGGATGCGCTGGCCCTGCCCATCGAGCCGGAACTCCGCGCGGGCTTCCTGCCCGGCGATCTCCATGCGCCCCTGCTGGCGGCGGTGGCCGATTTCAACGCGCAGGCCGTGGGGGAACGCTATGCCGCGCTCGCGAGAACACTGGCGAGCCGCGAGGGAAAAGCCTCGCTCAGCATTGAAATCGGCGCGTTTGCGCGCGGGCTCGGCCTTCCCACCAGCCTGCGCGAGATCGGCATCGATCGCGGCCGCTTCGACCGCTTTGCCGAGATGGCCGCGAATGATCCGGCCGCCCTTGCCAATCCGCGTCGCCTCACCGCAGGCGATTGCCGACAAATTCTCGAGGCTGCCTGGTGACCTGCGACATCTTTCTCCGGAATGGTCGGTTGCCAGTTTGTCGGCGCCTTGTACATTCATCTTGAACCGCGAAAAAAATGCGGGAGGAAACGGATGAGCGTCGCTCACGCTGTCGCACATGGAGCGTTCGGGCGGGCCTGCCTCTTTGAGCTGGACCGTCCCATGGTGCCTCATGCCCATCGGGAAGGGCATCTGATCTTCCATGTCCGCGGGCCGGCCGCGAAGGTCGTGATCGACGGGCGGGCCTATCCGCTGAACCCGATGGAAGCCACCGCGATCAGCCCCTGGCAGCCGCATTACTTCCTGCCGGTGGATCG
>JADCCH010000282.1 GCA_020252865.1 Methylobacterium sp. | reverse complement strand
TGCTCTTCCGATCTCATCGCCATCGCGAAGGGGCCGGTGCTCTATTTCGTGGGCTGGGGCATCGTGGCTTTGGGCTCGCCTCTCTCGCTCTACAACGCCACCTTCACCTCGCTCACCCGGATGTCCGGCCAGAATGCGCGCCGGGCGATCGTGCTGCTGACGCTGATCGGCGGGCTGGCATCGTCCATCGCCTGGCCGGTGACAGCGGCGCTGCTCAAAGTATTGGAATGGCGCAGCCTCGTGCTCATTTTCGGTGCCGTGAACATCCTCATCTGCGCGCCGCTTCATGCCTGGCTGCTCGACGGGCGCGAGCGCCAGCTCGATGGCGCGCCGTTGCCGGAGCCAGTGCCCGCGGGCCTGAAGCCCGAAGGGCAAAGGATGGCATTCCTCCTGATGACGGTGATGCTCTCCTGCATCGCCCTGGTCGGCAATGGCTGGTCGATGCTCGCCTTTCCGCTGCTGGAAGGATTGGGCTTCACCTTCAAGGAGGCCGTGCTGGTCGCAAGCCTCGTCGGCGTCTTCCAGGTGCTGGGAAGGCTGGGTGAGATGGCGACAGCGCAGAAGCACTCGGCATTGCGCACAGCGCAGGTTTCGAACGTGCTTTTTGCAGTGAGTTTCGTGGCATTGGCGCTGGCGAATGGCGTGCTTGTCGGCGGCATCCTGTTCGCGGCCGCCTATGGCATCGCGAACGGCCTCAACACGATCGTGAAGGGAACGCTGACCCTCGCGCTCTTCGGCTCGCAAGGCTATGGAGAGCGGCTCGGCCGGGTGACGCTGCTGCCGAGCCTCACGGCAACGCTTGCCCCCGTGCTCGGCGGTCTCATCATCGACCGGACCGGCGCGGCGGGCATCTCGCTCACCTTCATGGCGATGGGCTTCCTCGCCATGAGCCTGATGGTGCTCCTCTCGCGCCATTGCAGGCGGCACGCCGTCGCGTGATCGTGATGCGGGTTGCGATGCGACAAGCCGCCTGCCATCTTCGCCGGATGGCCTGAAAAGTCTTGATTTCCTTCGCCTCGTGGAGTAACCATGCGCCCTGATCAATCGCCCGTCATCCGTCTTTCGGAATACCATCCGCCGGATTTCCTGATCGACCATGTCGCGCTCGATTTCCGGCTGCATCCATCCGAGACGGTGGTGGAGGCGGTGTTGACGCTTCGCCGCAATCCGAACGGGCGCGTCGGCGCGGCCCTGTCGCTCGATGGCGAGGATCTGACGCTGCTCGCCGTGGCGCTGGATGGAAAGGCGCTTGCCGCTTCGGCCTATGAGGCGAGCCCGGAGAAGCTCATCATTCCGGTTGTGCCCGATGCTTTCACCCTGGCGCTGAAGACCGAGATCAACCCCGCCGAGAATACGCGCCTGATGGGCCTCTACCGTTCGAATGGCGTCTATTGCACGCAGTGCGAGGCGGATGCCTTCCGGCGCATCACCTACTTCCTCGACCGGCCCGATGTGATGTCGACCTATTCCGTGCGCATCGAGGCGGAAAAGGCGGAAGCGCCGCTGCTGCTCTCGAACGGCAACCCCGTGGGTGGCGGCGACATTCCCGGCACCACGCGCCATTTCGCGCTGTGGGAAGACCCGCACAGGAAGCCGGCCTATCTTTTTGCGCTGGTCGCCGGTGATCTCGACCGGGTAACCGACTATCACACGACGCCCTCCGGCCGTCGCGTGACGCTCAATGTCTATGTCGAGAAGGGCAAGGGGAACCGCGCGGCCTATGCGATGGACAGCCTCATCCGCTCCATGAAGTGGGACGAGGAGAAGTTCGGGCGCGAATATGATCTCGACCTCTTCAACATTGTCGCCGTATCCGATTTCAACATGGGCGCGATGGAGAACAAGGGCCTGAACATCTTCAACGATCGCTACATTCTCGCAACGCCCGAAACAGCCACAGATCAGGATTACCACAACATCGAAGCCATTGTGGCGCATGAGTATTTCCACAACTGGACGGGCAATCGCATCACCTGCCGCGACTGGTTCCAGCTCTGCCTGAAGGAGGGGCTGACCGTTTTCCGCGACCAGGAATTCTCCTCCGACGAGCGCTCTCGCCCGGTGGAGCGCATCGCCAATGTGCAGACCCTGCGCGCGGCGCAGTTCGTGGAGGATGCAGGACCGCTGGCGCATCCGGTGCGGCCGCAACAATACAAGGAAATCAACAACTTCTACACGGCGACGGTCTATAACAAGGGCTCGGAGGTGATCCAGATGCTCCGGCTCCTGATCGGGCCGGCGAAATTCCGCGAGGGCATGGATCTCTATTTCGAACGCCACGATGGCGAGGCCTGCACGGTGGAACAGTTCATCCGCTGCTTTGCCGATGTCTCGGGCCACGATTTCACGCAATTCATGCGCTGGTATGATCAGGCCGGCACACCGCTCGTTACCGTGCGCGACGAGTTTGACGCAGCGACCGGACGCTACACGCTGCATTTCCAGCAGGCGACGAAACCCACGCCAGGCCAACCCGAAAAGCACCCGCAGGTGATCCCCGTCAGGCTCGGCCTGCTCGATCCGCAAGGCCAAAGCCTCGTCATGGATGATCTCTTTGTGCTCGACGGTGCCGAAGGGCAAAAATTCTGGGATAACTTGCCCGTGCGGCCCATCCCGTCGCTGTTCCGCGGCTTCTCGGCGCCGGTGCGGGTGGAGATCGAGCGGCAGCCGGGCGACCTGCTTGTGCTCGCAGGGCATGACCCGGACCCGTTCAACCGCTGGCAGGCCTTGCAGGATGTCGAGATCGAACTGCTGAAGCGCTCCGTCGCGGGCATTCGCAAGGGCGAGGCACCACTGGCCGATGCCACGCTCGCAACGGCGCTGGAACGCCTTATCCGCCATTCGGATGCCGATCCTGCCTTTGCGGCGCTCGCTGTCGCGCTGCCGCGCGAAACCGAGATGGCTCGCGAGATCGGGCAGGATGTGGACCCCGATGCCATCGGCACGGCGGTCACCGCGCTCTGGAGGTTCATCGGCCAGAGCATCGGCAGCTTCGCGCGCGAGCGCTACGACGCCTTGTCGAAGCCCTTGCCGTTCAGCCCCGATGCGGCGAGCGCGGGCAAGCGCGCTCTGGCCCTTCGGCTGCTGAATTACCTCATTGCCGCCAATCCGGCCGAGGGGGCAGGCGTTGCGCTCGCTCAGTTCGAGCGCGCAAACAACATGAGCGACCGCGCCAATGCCCTCTGGGCGCTGGTGACGGCGGATCGCCCGGAGCGCGATCAGGCTTTCGCGGCGGCGGAAGCGCGGTTCCGCGATGATCCGCTGCTGCTTGACCTCTGGTTCACGCTTAATGCCAGCATACCCGGCAAGGCTGGACGCGAACGGGTGGAGGCGCTGCTGAGGCACCCGAAATTCACGTTGGGCAACCCCAATCGCGTGCGCGCGCTGGTGGGCGCCTTCGCAAACGGAAACCCGCGCGGCTTCCACGCGGCGGATGGCGCGGGCTACCGCCTCGTGGCCGATGTGATCGGCGAGGTGGATGGCAAGAACCCGCAGCTCGCGGCGCGGCTGGCGACCGCATTCCGCACCTGGAAGACGCTTGAAGCCGGCCGCCGGGCGGAAGCGGAAAGGGCGCTGCGCGGGCTCCTCGCCCCGGACCGATCACGCGATCTGTCGGACATCCTCGAGCGGACACTCTCCTGAGGCCGAAATTGGCCCGGTCGCCATCGGTGGCCGGGCTGCACGCCCGAAAAAAGTTAAAAAAATTTTAATGCAACTTTTGGGTGAGATTGTCGCAGACATCTGCGCGATTGCCATGCCTCGACCGGAACATAAAAAGAACGGATAGAGTCCGCAAGGAATCCGTTTTGGTGCCCTTGGCGCAACCGCAAGATGTGATGGGTTTTTTCCAACCCAAAGGTGCGCCGAACGGCCGCCCCCTGCTCTGGACAGCGTGTCGAACGACGATTCAACAGCAGGTGATTCGGGGGCGATGCGGCACATTCTCCTGATTCAATAGGATCATCGAGGGGGCGGGAATGGTGCGGGATTTCGCGGCCAGCTGGGGCTTGTTGCGTCCTTTTTTCAAGTTTCTTGGTTCAGGCCAGTCGCACAATCCGGGTCGGGCTATCCGGAATGATCTCCCCGAAGCCACAGATCCGCTGCTGGATCGGGTGGTGCCAGCGCTGGTTGTCACCTTCCTGATCATCGCGGGCTACAGCATGTTCGCCCAATATACCACCAGCCGGCGCGACATGCTCGTCACCAGCGAGCAGGCCCTCGCCGTCGCGGCGCAGATGTTCGTGTCGGAAGCCGCCGCGCGCCATCATTCGGGCGGAGATGCCGCCGATTCCGTTCTCCATGTGCCACCGGGTGCCGATCTTCCGGGCCGGGCCTTCCTCGTCATCGGGCGTGAGGGCCGGGTGCAGCGTTCCAGTCGCCTCGACATCACGAATGGTCGGATGGTCGTTAGTCTGTTCGCGGCGGGCGAGGATGTGCTCTCGCCGCGCGCGCTTGGCGAAATGCGCCAGATCATGCTGGCGGATGGTCGACCTGCGAGCCTGATCACCCGCGAAATCGTGACCGGCCAGACCCTTGTCGCCTATCAGCCGGTCGAGGATGAACTCACCAACTGGCAGCATCATGCCTCGGTCATTTCCGCCTTGCTGCTGGCCTTCGGCGCCGTCACGATCGCCTTCTGCCTGGCCTTCTACAAGCAGCGCTCCCGCGCAAGAGACACCGAGCAGAGCGCCCAGCGCCTCTTCAACCGTTTCGAGGTGGCCCTCGACCGCGGGAATGTCGGGCTTTGGGATTGCCGGATCGGCGCAAGCCATCTGTGGCTGTCGAATTCCATGTTTCGTCTTCTCGGGCTCGAGCCGCGCGAGCGCATGGTATCGCGCAGCGGCATCGAAGCGCTGATCCATCCGGCTGATCTCTCCCCGCTCGATGCGGTGGAGAAGAGCGCGTTCCAGGTGGGCGAGATCGACCATATCTTCCGGATGCAGCATGCCAAGGGCCATTGGGTGTGGCTGCACATGCGTGCCGCGCGCCTTGCGGAAAACGACTCGCAGCCGCAGCGCCTGCTGGGCGTGGTGATGGATGTGACCGCCGAGCGCGAGGCCGCCGCCGAGAGCGAGCGCGCGGAAATGCGCCTGCGCGATGCGATCGAGAGCATTTCCGAAGCCTTCGTCCTCTGGGACGAGAACAACCAGCTTGTGCTCTGCAACTCGAAGTACCGTTCTTTCCACCAGCTCAGCGACACGGCCACCCGTCGCGGCACACGCTACCAGAATGTGATGGCCGAGGCGCAGGAGCCGCGCATCATGATCGAGATCGACCGGGAAACCGGTGCCGACAACAAATCCTGTGCTTATGAGGCGCAATTCGAAGATGGCCGCTGGCTGCTGATCAGCGAGCGGCCGACGCGCGCCGGCGGCTTCGTTTCAGTGGGCACCGACATCACCACGCGAAAGGCGCAGGAAGACCACCTGCTGGAAAACGAACGCCAGTTGCGCATCACCATCGCCGATCTTGCGGCCTCGCGTGAAGCCTTGCGCAAGCAGGCGCAGGAGCTTGCCGATCTTGCCAATCTTTACCGCGACCAGAAGACCGAGGTGTTGAGCGCCACGAGGCTGAAGGCCGAGTTCCTGGCCAATATGAACCACGAGATCCGGACACCGCTGAACGCCATCCTCGGCTTTGCGGAAGTGATCGAGAACGAGGTTCTTGGCCCAGTCTCTTGCGCGAAATACCGCGATTACGCCGCGCATATCCGGATTTCCGGCGGCAACCTGCTCACCATCATCGATGACATCCTCCAGATGGCCCATATCGAGGCCGGCCGCGTGAAGATCGAACGCTCCTCCAGCGCCATCGCCGACCTGCTGGAGGACGCGGCGACAGGCGTGGCACTTGATGCCGCCAAGAAGCATGTGCGCATCGAGATCGATCCGACTTCGGCCAGGCCGGAAGGACTCCTGCCCGTGGAGCTCGATATCCGCGCGACGACGCACGCCCTCATCCACCTCACCCGCAATGCCATCCGCCTCTCGCCCTCTCACGGAACAGTCACGATGCGGGCGCGCCGGCAGGGCGACTACATCAACATCTTCATCTCGGACCGGGGTTGCCATCTCTCCGAGAGCGATATCGGCACGCTCACGAAGCCCTTCGGGCATATCGACGGCATGCTGCACGATGGCTGCAAGGGTTCCGGCCTCAGCGTCGCCATCGCGCGCGGGCTCATCGAGCTGCAGGGTGGCACATTGCGCATCCGCTCCGCACCGGAGCTTGGCGCCATCATGATGCTGCACCTTCCGATTGTGCAGCGCCCGCACCAGCTCGACCTGCCAATGGCGTGAGTTACTTCACGGGACCAATCCGCCGGGAGAAGATGGCGCGCACCTCGTGCTGAAGGCGATCGAGATCCGCAGAGAGGGGCGGGAAATCCGGATAATCAAGCAATCGGGCGATCTGCCGACGTAACGTGAGGCTGGTGTCATTTTCGGCAAATGCGCCCGGCAATACCAGCCGCGCCACCTGCTGGAAGCCGATCTGAAGGTCCCAGGCAGCGAGCAGCGTCTCCGTTTCCTCCACCGTCAGCAGGCCAACCTCTCCCGCAAGCGCCAGACGGGAACGGGTGTTCCCTTCCGTCAAGGCAGGATGTTCCGCCGCATGCAGCAGCGCGAAGGCCTGCGTGATGAATTCGAGATCGACGAGCCCGCCGGGGCGATCCTTCACGTCGAAGCGGTCGCGGCCCGGCTTTTCCGTATGCATCAGCGCGCGCATGGCGGCGGTTTCGCGCTTGACCCGCACCTCGTCGCGCTTCCGGGCAACGAGCGCACGAATGCTGTCCGTCAGGGCGCGCGAAAGTCCGGCATCCCCCGTCAGCACGCGTGCACGGGACAATGCGAGATGCTCCCAGAGATCGCTCTCTTCCGAGGCGAAGTACTCCTGGAAGGCCGAGAGTGAGGCCGCCACCGGCCCCTTCTTGCCCGAGGGCCGCAGGCGCAGATCCACCTCGTAAAGCGTGCCCGCGCGCATCGGCGCGGAGAGCGCCGCGACAAGGCGCTGGGTGAGCTTTGCGTAGTATTCGCTGGTCATCAGCGGCTTGTCGCCATCCGACCACGCGTCGCCGGGCGCCTCGTAGACAACCACGAGATCAAGATCGGAATTGGCCGTGAGTTCGCGCG
>JADCCH010000281.1 GCA_020252865.1 Methylobacterium sp. | reverse complement strand
GTTTCCAAAAGCATAGCTCATGGCCACGCCGATCATCGCGGCGGCCGCCAGCGGGGTCGCCGCCTCGCCGAACAGACGCGGACCAATCAGCAGGGCGACGCCGCCGAGGCCCACGAGAATGCCGGAGAGGCGACGCGGTGTGATCCGCTCATCCGCGAAAAGCCAGCTTGCGATCAAGGCCGTGATGAGCGGCCCGCAGGCCTGGATCATCGCGGCCTTTCCCGCAGGCAGGGTCTGCATCGCATAGGCCACGAGCAGGTTCGCGATCCAGCCGTTGAGCGCGCCGAGGATCAGCCAGTCGAGGGCCTCGCGTGTCGAACGCGGCAGCAGGTCCTGCCGCATCAGCGCGAACCACAGAAGCAGCGTCATTGCGCTCACCGCACCGCGCAGAGCTGCAAGCGTGATCGGTGGGAATGCGCCCGCCATCGCCTTGATGGTCGGGAAACTCAGGCCCCAGAGAAAGGCTGCGAGCAGCATCAGCCCCAGGGCCTGTGCCGTCGAAAGCGCCGGACGCTCGCTCACACGACCATCCCGTGGAGATCATAGGCATCCGCGCGCTCGATCTTCACCGAGACGAAATCGCCCGCGCGCAGGGGGCGCTTCGAGGCGACATAGACCGCGCCGTCGATCTCCGGCGCGTCCCATTCCGAGAGGCCCTTGCTGACGGTCGGGCCGGGCTCGTCGATGATCACGCGGATGCGTTTTCCCACCCTGCGCTGGAGAAGTTTCGCGGAAATCGGCTGCTGATGGCGCATGAAGCGATCGTAGCGGCTTTGCTGAATCTCGGGCGGGATGGCTTCCAGCCCGAGATCGTTCGCCGTGGTGCCCCGCACCGGCTCGTATTTGAACGCGCCGACACGCTCAAGCTTCGCCTCGGTGAGGAAGCCGAGAAGCTCCTGGAAATCCTCCTCCGTCTCGCCGGGGAAGCCGGTGATGAAGGTCGAGCGGATCGCGAGATCCGGGCAGATCTCCCGCCATTTTCGAAGGCGCTGGAGCGTCTTTTCCTGATGCGCGGGCCGGCGCATCGCCTTGAGAACCCGGGGGGAGGCGTGCTGGAAGGGAATATCCAGATAGGGAAGGATGCGCCCGCCGCTTTCATGCGCCTCCGCCATCAGCGGGATCACCTCATCCACATGCGGATAGGGGTAGACATAATGCATCCTCACCCAGATGCCGAGCGTGGAGAGGGCCGCAGCGAGATCGAGGAACCTCGTGCGATATTCTCTTTCATTCCAGAGGCTTGGCGCGTATTTCAAATCCACGCCATAAGCGGAGGTATCCTGAGAGATGACGAGGATTTCCTTCACGCCGGCGCGCACCAGCTTCTCCGCCTCGCGCATCACCTCGGCGAGGGGGCGCGAGACGAGATCACCCCTGAGTTTGGGGATGATGCAGAAAGTGCAGCGATTGTTGCAGCCTTCCGAAATCTTCAGATACGCATAGTGGCGCGGCGTGAGCTTCACGCCCTGTTCCGGCACGAGATCGAGGAACGGGTCATGGGCGGGCGGCACCACCTCATGCACGGCCGAGAGCACGCTCTCGTAGGCCTGCGGGCCGGTGATGGCCGCAACGGCAGGATAGGCCTCGCGGATCTGCTCCGGCTCGGCGCCCATGCAGCCTGTCACGATCACCTTTCCGTTTTCCGCGAGGCCCTTGCCGATGGCATCGAGCGATTCCGCCTTGGCGCTGTCGAGGAACCCGCAGGTGTTGACGATGACGAGATCGGCCCCGGCATGGGTTTTCGTGAGCGCGTAACCTTCGGCGCGCAGCTGCGTGATGATGCGCTCGCTATCGACAAGCGCCTTCGGACAACCCAGGGACACGAAAGAGATTTTCGGAGCAGTTGACATTCTCAATCCGGAAGGCGGGCGGCGGTGACCTCGACCTCGACCTTGAATTCCGGCCGCGTGAAGCCCGAGACGATCACGAGGGTCGAGGCGAAGGCGTCGCCGCTCACATAGCGGCTTCGCACCCGGCCATAAACCGGAAAATAGGCCCGATCGGTCACGAAGGCGTTGAATCGCACCACATCCTGCAAGGTCATGCCGGCTTCCGCGAGGATCGCCCTGATGTTCTCGAAGCAGAGCACGGCCTGCGCTTCCACATCCCCGGGGATCACGTCATCCGGCCCGATGCCGAGCTGTCCCGAGGCGAAGACCAGCCGCGCGCCCGGCGGCACGGCGATGCCGTGGCTATAGGCGGCAAGCGGGGCGCGGATGGTCGCGGGGTTCAGTTTCTGATGGGGCATGGTTCGACCTCCGGCCAGATTGTCCTTGCGAGGAGCGGAGCGACGCGGCAACCCAGAAACAGAGTCGACCCGGAAACGGACCGGAAGGACTGGATTGCTTCGGCGGGCGCCCCTCCTCGCAAGGACGAAGAGCAGCCCTATCTAGCGGGATTGCGCGCTTGTTGGAATCGCGCTTGCCAGGTCTTTTGCGTCAACCCTCCCGGAGTCTTGATCCGTGCCTGTCACTCTTCCCCAATCCTCCCGCTACTGGTTGCGGCAGGTGAGCCTGCCCCTCGCGCTCGTGCAGGGCGAGGGCTTCCCCTCGAGTTTCGCCGGCGATGCCTTCATCCGTGCCGCCATGCTGATCGCGGATGGAAAAATCGCGCGCATCGTCGCGGAGGCGACAAATGAAAAGACGCTCGCGGAGCCCGTCGCGGATGCCGGGGCAGGGGAAAGCATCGATTGCGGCGGGAAAATCGTGCTGCCGCGCTTCGTCGACGTGCATACGCATCTCGACAAGGGGCATATCCATGCGCGTGCCGCGAACCCCGATGGCACCTTCTTCGGTGCGCTGAAAACCGTCGCGTCGGATCGCGAGAAGAACTGGAAGGCCGAGGATGTGCGCGCGCGGATGGATTTCGCGCTGCGCTGCGCGTTTCATCACGGCACGGGGGCGATTCGCACGCATCTCGATAGCCTCGGCAAGCAATCGGATATCTCCTGGCCGGTTTTTTCCGAGTTGCGCGAGGAATGGAAAGGACGGATCGAGTTGCAGGCCTCGGCGCTGTTTCCACTCTCAGCCGTATGGGAAGATCCGGCGGATTTCCGCAACATTCTCAAGAATGGCACGAAGCATGGCGGCATGCTTGGCGCTGTAACCTATCGGGGCGATCCGCTGACCGATCAGGTGGACAAGGCGCTGGACGAGTTCATCGATGCAGCGCAAGCCAATGGCCTCGAACTCGATTTCCATGTCGATGAGAGTGCGTCACCCGATGCCCGCAGCCTCGAGAAGATCGCGGATGCCGTCCTGCGTCAGAACTATCGCGGTCGCGTGCTCGCCGGGCATTGCTGCTCGCTTGCGCTGATGGAGGATGCGGACCGCGCCCGAGTGATCGAAAAGCTCGCGGCGGCGAAGATCGCCGTCGTCTCGCTGCCGATGTGCAACCTTTATCTCCAGGACCGGATTTCCGGCCGCACGCCGCGCTGGCGCGGGGTCGCGCCCTTGCATGAGCTTGATGTTGCGGGCGTTTCCACCATGGTGGCTTCGGACAACACGCGCGATCCGTTCTACGCCTATGGTGATCTCGACGGGGTCGAGGTGCTCCGCGAGGCGACACGCATCCTGCATTTCGACCACAGCGCCCGGCCGTGGCTCTCGAGCCTCACGACCCGCCCCGCCGCGCAGATGGGCCTCGCCGATGCGGGCCGGCTGGCGGCTGGATTGCCCGCGGATTTCATCCTGTTTTCGGCCCGCACGCTCAATGAGTGGCTCTGCCGACCGCAGACCGATCGTCTTGTGTTGATCGGCGGCAAGGCGAGCAAGACAAGCCTGCCGGATTATGCTGAACTTGATCGCCTTTCTGCCTGAGGAACCCTGATGCGCTACGATATCGCCACGCTGAAATCCCGTCTCGGCGCAATCAAGACCGACGACAACCCCGCGATCCTCAAGCAGAAAAGCCGCGATTTCTACTGGTATTCACCGACCCTCAAGCGCCAGCTGGATCAGGTCATCGCGGATATCATCGTCATGCCGAAGACGCTGGACGAATTGATCCATGTTCTGGCGGCCTGTCATTCCCTCGGCATCCCGGTCACGCCGCGCGGCACGGGCACGGGGAATTACGGGCAGGCCATGCCGCTTTCGGGCGGCGTGCTGCTCGATCTCTCCGCGATGAATGCGGTGAAATCCATCGGCCGGGGACGCGTCGTCACCGAGCCCGGTGCGATCCTTGCGGAAATCGACCATGAAACGCG
>JADCCH010000280.1 GCA_020252865.1 Methylobacterium sp. | reverse complement strand
GCGATGGGCTCCTACTGGGCCTATTACGAGCTTGGCTGGGGCGGCTACTGGTTCTGGGATCCGGTGGAGAACGCCTCCCTGATGCCGTGGCTTACCGGAACGGCGCTCCTGCATTCCGCGATCGTGATGGAGAAGCGCGAGGCGCTGAAGATCTGGACCATCCTGCTCGCGATCATCACCTTCTCGCTCTCGCTTCTCGGAACTTTCCTTGTTCGTTCCGGCGTGCTGACCTCGGTTCACGCCTTCGCGGTGGACCCGGAGCGCGGATTGTTCATCCTCATCATCCTCGTTGCCTTCATCGGCGGCTCCTTCACTTTGTTCGCGCTTCGTGCTCGGGCGATGGAATCCGGCGGGCTCTTCGCGCCGGTCAGCCGCGAGGGTGCGTTGGTTCTGAACAACCTGTTCCTTGCCGTGGCGGCGCTGGCGGTGCTGGTGGGGACGCTCTATCCGCTCGCGCTCGAGGGGGTGACCGGCCAGAAGATCTCGGTGGGTCCGCCCTTCTTCAACCTCACCGTCGTGCCGCTGATGTTGCCGCTCTTCGTGGCCATTCCCTTCGGCCAGCGCCTTGCCTGGAAGCGAGGGGACCTGCTGGGAGTCACCCAGCGCATGCTCTTCGCGATGGGGCTGAGCCTGCTGGCGACACTTATTGTCGCCTATCAGATCGGTCGTGGTCCGGCCCTGGCGATCCTTGCGATCGGTCTCGGGATCTTCATCCTCATCGCTTCGCTCGACGAGATCCGCGAACGCGTCATGCGCGGCGGCACCGCGGGTGCCTTGCACCGTCTCATCGGCCTGCCGCGCACTTTCCTCGCCACCGCACTGGCCCATGCCGGTGTGGGCATCATGGTGATTGGTATCGCCTTCACCGCCTTCGAGAAGGAGGCGATCGTCGCAATGAAGCCGGGCGAGACCGTGAAGCTGGGTGAATACTCTCTCACGCTGCGCGGCATCGCGCCGTATTCCGGCCCGAACTACACATCCACCGTGGCGCATTTCGTGGTGCATGACGGAACGCGGCAGGTGGCCGAACTGCGCCCGGCAAAACGCGTCTATATCGGTCGCCAGATGCCGACCTCGGAGGTTGGTCGCCATCGTGTCGGCCTCTCGGAAGTCTATGTCGCGATTGGCGAGACCTCGGATGGTAACCATGTCGATCTGCGCGCCTACTGGAAGCCGTTCGTGACGCTCATCTGGCTCGGGCCTGTGTTGATGGCGCTGGCCGGCCTCCTCTCGCTCTCGGATCGTCGCTTGCGGGTTGGCGCCCCGCGGGTTGCCGCCCGCCGTCCCGAGCGCCTGGAGCCGGCGGAATGAGCGCGCTTTCCCGCCGTGCTCTGGTTTTCGGGTCTCTGGCCCTGTCGGGAGCGGCGCTGGCCGTGCAGCCCGGCGAGCAGCTGAAGGATGGCGCACTGGAGGCCCGCGCCCGCAAGCTCTCGGCAGAACTGCGTTGCCTGGTCTGTCAGAACCAGTCGATTGACGATTCGGACGCCGAACTCGCGCGCGACCTGCGCCGCCTCGTGCGGGAGCGGATATCGGCCGGCGACAGCGACAGCGCCATCCGCCAGTTTCTCGTCGCGCGTTATGGCGAATTCGTGCTGCTCCGGCCGCCGTTTTCCCTCTCGACGGCGTTGCTCTGGAGTCTTCCGGCAATTGCACTTCTGGGCGGTATCCTCGTTGCGCGTTCGCTGTTCCGGAAGCCCGCCGAGGCTGTTGCCACGCCCGAATCCGCTCCCTTGGCGGAAACCGAGAGGCAGGCGCTCGAAGTGCTGCTGGCCAGGCGCGATAAGGCCTGACTTCCTTACCAATATGTCATGCGCCCGAAAGCTTCGGGCCAGTCGCGGGCGGGCATTATCAGTATCAAGGTCCTGTGGCTGGCTGTAGCTCCCTCCGTCGCCCCCGCTTCACAGCCGGACGCAGGACCGAACCCACCTTCGCCTTGACGGCGCTGGCTCATGCGTGGCGTTGTATCCGGGCATCTGATCGAGCCGTGTCCCTTATGAAAATCCTCGTTGTCGAAGATGATTATGAAGCCGGTCGCTATCTGGCCCGGGCACTGCACGAGGCCGGTCATGTGGCTGACCTCGCGGCAGATGGCGAGACTGGCCTCGAAATGGCCCTCGCCGGCAGCTATGACGTTCTCGTGGTCGACCGCATGCTGCCAAAGCGCGATGGCCTTTCGCTCATCATGGCCCTGCGCGCCGAGAAGCGCACCACGCCGGTGCTCATTCTCTCCGCCCTCGGGCAGGTGGATGATCGCGTGCTCGGCTTGCGCGCCGGTGGCGACGATTATCTCACCAAGCCCTACGCCTTCACCGAGTGCCTCGCGCGTGTCGAGGCGCTCGCGCGGCGACAGAACCCGCAAAGCGCTCAACTGATTTACAAGGTTGGCGATCTCGAACTCGATCGCCTCGCCCATCGCGTGAGCCGCGCGGGCGAGGATATCGCGCTCCAGCCACGGGAATTCCGCCTGCTCGAATATCTCATGCGCCATGCCGGGCAGGTGGTGACGCGCACGATGCTGCTCGAAAATGTGTGGGACTACCATTTCGACCCTCAGACGAATGTCATTGACGTCCATGTCTCGCGCCTGCGCAGCAAGATCGAGCGAAAGGGGCAGGCGACGTTGCTCCATACCATTCGAGGTGCGGGCTACATGATCCGCGAGCCCGGCCGCTGAGGCATGGCGCCGGGTTTCCCCTCCGCTGGAAGCGAGCGCGGCTGGCTCGCCGGGCTTGGCCGAATGGCGCGCACCACGGCCTTCAAGCTATCGGCCTTCTATC
>JADCCH010000028.1 GCA_020252865.1 Methylobacterium sp. | reverse complement strand
CAGGCTTTCGAGCTGGCCCGCGAAGAATTCCGCCTCGCGGTGGAAATCGTCGAAACTCAACGCGCGCGGCAGATTGCCATCCCAATCCTCGCGGCTGGCGCAATCGCGAAGGAAAAGCCGGTCGGGGTTGGCGGTCGCCGCGCTGGTTGCAAGCCCGCTCACCGTCAGCAGGTTCCAGGGTTCGGCGAGCGCATTGCGCGCGAAATCGGGGGGCGAGGAGCGATCAGAGCCAGTCATGACCCATATTCTCTATCGATTCGCCTCAAACCAGAAGAGTTCCACCGTCAGATCGTAGCGCGGGAGCTGTTCCGGCCAGCGAATATGGCTCCAACGCGCCAGCCAGCGCTCCGAAAGGTGGTAGAGCGGCAGCACATAATGACCCGAGACCAGCAGGCGATCGAGCGCCCGCACGGAGGCCGTGAAATCCTCGCGCGATCTTGCCGCGAGCAGCGCCGCCAAGGCGCGGTCCACCAGCGGTGATTTCACGCCCGCCCAGTTCAGCGTGCCCGGCTGGTCTGCCGCGATCGAACTCCATCGATTGACCTGCTCCTGTCCGGGCGAGGCGCCCACGACAAAGCCCTCGATGATGCAATCGAAGAGCTTGTCCTTGAGCCGGGCCCAGTATTGCGAACTGTCGACCAGCCGGATGTTCGGGCGGATTCCCACCTGCCTGAGCGTATCCGCGAAGGCCAGCGCGATGCGTTCCTTCTCGCGGGTCGTAACGAGGATCTCGAAGGCGAGCGGCTGGCCGCCGGAATGGGTCATCACGCCCTCGCGGATGGCGTAGCCCGCCTCGCGCAGAAGCGCGATGGCGCGTCGCATCACGGTGCGGTCCCGGCCCGATCCATCGGTCTTCGGCGGGGTCCAGCTCCCGTCGCGGATGGCCGGGAGCAGGGCGGAGAGTTCCGGCCCGACCAGCGCGATCTCGCGCTCCGAAAGCGGATTGCCCCGGAAGGAGAGGTCGCTCTCATCGAAGAACGAGCCGGTGCGGCGATAGACCCCAGAGAACAGATTCGCGTTGAGCCATTCGAAATCGAAGAGCGAGAACATCGCCTCGCGCACGCGGATATCGGAGAAAGGCAGGTGGCGCGTGTTGAAGATGAAGCCCGACATGCCTTTCGGAGCGTTGATCGGCACGGCATGCCGCTCGATCCGCCCCTCGCGCAACGCGGGAATGTCGTAGCCGTTCAGCCATTTTGCGGGGTCGATCTCGGCCCGGAAATCGATGAGCCCGGTCTTGAAGGCTTCGAATTGCGTGTTGGAATCGCGAAAGAATTCCAGCCTGAGGGTATCGAAATTGTAGAGCCCGCGATGGGCGGGCCAATCCGCGCCCCAGTAATCCGCCCGCCGCCGAAGCGTGATCGAGGTGCCAGGTTCCACCGCTTCGAGCCAGTAGGGGCCGGAGCCGAGAAAGGCATTGAAGCCCATGTTCTCGAAGCGCTCTGGCTCCGTGGCATGGGCGGGCAGAACCGGCATCAGGCCGATGATGAGCGGGAATTCGCGATCATTCGCCGCCTTGAAGGTGAAGCGGATGGTGCGCTCGTCGCGGATATCGATCCGCGCGATCTTCTCGGCGTTGCGGCGATAATTCGGACGGCCCCGCTCGGTGAAGAGCTTCCACGAAAACGCGACATCGGCGGCTGTCACCGGTTTTCCATCCGAAAAACGCGCGCGCGCATTGATCCGGAACTCGACGAAGGAGCGGTCCGGCGGGGTCGCCACGCTTTCCGCGAGCAGGCCGTAAAGCGTGAAGGGCTCGTCCTGCGAGCGCATCATCAGCGGCTGGACGATGTAGGGCACCATCACCGCCGGCGCATTGCCACGCACGCTCATCGAATTCAGCGTGTCGAACGAGCCGGCGATCGCCTGGCGCAGCAGGCCGCCCTTGGGCGCATTCGGGTTCGCATAGGGCAAATGCGGGAAGCCAGCCGGCAGATCCGGCTCGCCATGCATCGCGATGCCGTGGCGGTGCGGCGCATCCTCGGCCGAAAGGCGCGGCGGGGCGGCAAGCGCTCCGGCACTCGCGCCAAGCGCCGCGAGAACTGCCCGGCGATGCGGTCCTGCATTCCTGATTCGGTGATTTTTCATGCCGTGAGAATAAGCAGGCGCAGGGCGAGATGCCATGCTCGCGCGGCGGAAACGTCACGCTTCAGCCGCATTCTACCCGGAGTGACAGGCGAGGGTTTCGCGACAATTCTCCCGTTCCGGGGGTTGCGAAACAGACCCAAACGCGCTTAAGCAAACGGCTCATCTGTCAGGGTCGGAATGCGAAAACCTGGCTGGAACCGGAAAAGAGGACGATTTTCAAATGAAGCTCCGCTTCGCCCCCCTGGCTCTTGCCATCGCTTTCGGCCTCGCCTCGTTCGGCGCTGAGGCGCAGGGGCAGCGCCCCGCCCAGCCGGCTCCGGCACCGGCTGCGCCCCCGCAGGCACCTGCGGCGGTGAAGGTGCCGCTCAAGGCTTCGCCCGGCCAGGCCGATTGGGTGAAGGTCTGCGACGAAGACCCGGCCGCGAGGAAAACCGTCTGCCTCACCTCGCGGGAATTCGTGGCGGAGAACAACCAGCCGGTGATGGGCATCGCCATCTACCAGGTGAAAGATGATCCGCGCCGCTTCGCGCGTCTCGTCGTTCCGCTCACCTTCATGATTCCGCCGGGCGTGCGCGTCTCGACCGAGGGTCTGAACCCGATCGCCGGTCGCTTCCAGCTCTGCTCGCAGGAAGGCTGCTATGTCGAGGTCGAACTCAACGAGGCCGCCATCAATGCGATCAAGAAGGGCAACACCCTGCGCATCGACATGCAGAACCAGATTCAGCAGGAAGTGAATTTCGAGCTTCCGCTCGCCGGTTTCGCCAGGATCTATGACAGCGCCGGCCTCGACCGTGCCGCCATCCAGAAGCTGCAGGAGGAGGAAATCCGTCGCCAGCAGCAAGGTGGCGCGACCCCGGCTCCCGGCTCGGACGACCTGAAGCGCCGTGGTGAGGAAATGGTTCGCCAGCGCCAGGGCCAGCCGCAATAAGCCGGCGCGAATGTCCCGAGGAAATGTGGAAACCGGCCGGAACGGCCAGTTTTTTCATGTCCGGCCGCGGGCGGCGGGCCGGGATCAGTGCATCATCGCGTTGTTCTTCGCGCGAAAATGCCCATCGTGCTGCTTGCGGAAATGGTCCTGGATCTGCGGATGCCGCAGCGGGCGGTCGCTGTCATCGATGAGCAGGTTCTGCTCCGAGACATAGGCGATGTATTCCGTTTCCGCGTTCTCGGCGAAAAGATGGTAGAAGGGCTGGTCCTTCCGCGGGCGGAGATGCTCGGGAATCGAGAGCCACCATTCTTCGGAATTGGCGAATTCCGGGTCGACATCGAAAATCACGCCGCGAAACGGGTAGAACCGGTGGCGCACCACCTGTCCAATCGCGAACTTCGCCTCAACGAACTTGCCTTGACTGTCTTTCATGGCTCCAAACCTCGCGCGAACCTAATCTAGGAGGTTTTTTCGCCACCTCAAGAGCCTTGAAGGGGGGCGTCAGCGCTGCCAGCGGCGATGGCCCCACATCCACTGGCCGGGGCGGGCGCGGATGAATTGCTCGAACTGGCGCTGGATGGCGGCGGTGGTCTCCAGGAGGTCCGCCTCCCGATCCCCTGTCCGCTGCACGGGAATCTCCACAACATCGGCCTCGAAGGTCGCGCCGTTCCGTCGCGCGACCACGCCTGCAAAGAGCGGGACATCCCGCCCGCGCGCCAGCATTGCCGGAAAGATGGTCGAGGGCGCAGGAAGGCCGAAGAAGGGTGCCGAAGGCCCCGTAAGATCCCGAAGATCGGCCATGATCGTCACGCTGCCGCCATCGCCGACAATCCGCAGCAACCTGCGGGCGGTTTCGCTGCCCTTCGTGTAAAGGCCGCGCGCGTAGAAGGCACCGCGCGCATCCGTCGCGCGCTCGTCCACCAGCGGATTGCGCAGGCGCTGATACACGCCCGCGACCGGCAGACCGTGATGATGCAGCAGCGGCGAGGCCAGTTCCCAATTGCCCAGATGCAGCGAGACGAACACCGCGCCGCGGGATTGCGCGGATCTGATCGCCTCGAAGAAGCCGGGGCGGATCGTGAACCGATCCTGCCTGGCGATCAGGGCCCGCAGGTGGAAAGCCTCGGCGCTGGTGCGGCCGAGATTTTCCCACATCTGGGCCAGCAGGTTCGCGATCTCGCCATCCGATTTCTCCGGGAAGGCCGCGCGCAGATGCCCCTCGGCGCGGGCATGCCGCCTGTTCAGCGGCGCGAACTTGCGCCACAGGCTCCCGCCGAGCGCGCTGGCGCGATCCGGTCCCAGCGCCCGGATTCCGGCCGCGCCAAGATCGAACGCCGCGGCTTCCAGCCGGAATTGCAGGCGCTGGGCGAGGTTGGGGGGAGGCATGGTCAAGAGCGATCCGGGGGTGGGTCCGCAGCCATCAGGCATCGGGCATGCGGGAACGGGGCTTCCGGCCCCGCGACGAAGGTGATAATCCGGCCATTCTCTTTCAAGGCGAAGCCGCATCCGTCAAGATGCGTTCGCCGCGCCTTTCTCCCGTCAACCGGATTGCAGCCCGCGTCTTTCGATGAGCCCTGTTGTCTCGCTCGCCTTCCCGTTTTTCGGCCTCATCCTGCTCGGGTTCTTTTCGGGCAAGATCGCGAAGGTTCCGGAAGAGGGCATGCGATGGATGAATTTCTTCATCGTCTATATCGCGGTGCCGGCACTGTTCTTCAAGCTGATGAGCGTGACGCCGTTCGAGCAGTTCGGGAACTGGCGCTTCATTCTCGCCACCACGCTGTGCACCTACATCGCCTTCGTCATCTCCTTCGGCATCGGCATCCTCGCCTCGAAGGGAAATGTGCGGGAGGCGACCATCCAGGGCAATCTCGGGGCCTATTCGAATGTGGGCTATATGGGTCCGGGCCTCACGCTGGCGGCCCTGGGCCCGCAATCGGCCGTGCCGACCGTGCTGATCTTCGTTTTCGATTCGGTGCTGCTCTTCACGCTGCTGCCGTTTCTGATGGCGCTGGGCGGCAACGAAAAGATGAGGTTCTTCGCCACCGCGAAGCTCGTGGTCATCCGCATTGTCACCCATCCGTTCAACGTGGCCTCGGCGGCAGGGGTTCTGGCCTCCTATCTCCAGTGGTCTCCGCCGGCGGCGATCGACACCATCCTCACGCTTCTGAAGAACGCGGCAGCGCCCGTGGCGCTCTTCGCTCTGGGTGTGACGGTGGCATTACGACCGCTGACAAAAGTGCCCTTCGAGATGCCCCTGCATCTCTTCGTGAAGCTGATCTTCCACCCCGTCCTCGTTTTCGCGATGCTCAGCCTGCTCGGCGGCTTCGAGCGGGTGTGGGTCCTGACGGCGACGCTGATGTCCGCGCTGCCGCCCGCGCTCAACGTGTTCGTGATGGCCCGTCAATACAATGTCTGGGTGGACAAGGCCTCGTCGGGCGTGCTCGTGGGCACGCTCGCTTCCATTGGCACGGTGACGGGGCTGCTCTGGCTGATTGCCGAGAACAAGCTGCCAATCTGGTAGCGTTTACTTCGCTCCGAACACCGGCATGCCGCCGCCAAGGCGCATCGCGAGGCGACGCAGGGGGGGCACGGCCTTGAACAGCGAGAGTCCCGCGGCGCGCGCGAGATCGAGCGGCAAGAGGTTCCCGATGATCGCCGTGTTGAGGATATCCACGCCTGCGGAGCGTGCTTCCACGTCCACCTTCCGGTCCCGCGCATAGGCCGCGAGCACCTCTTCCGAGCCGATGTCCCGGCCAGCGCGGAAAGCCTCGCTCACGCGCTTCGCCAGGGCATCGCAATCGCGCAAGCCGAGGTTGAGCCCCTGCGCGCCGATGGGCGGGAAGGCATGCGCGGCCTCGCCCACGAGCGCCACTCGCGGGGCGACAAGCTGATCCGCCACGAGCTTCTGCATGGGCACGCGGCCCTGCGGGCCTTCGAGCGTGAGCGGCCCCATGAAATGCCCGCTCATCCGCTCCATCTCGCGGGTGAATTCCGCGATCGGCAAGGCGAGCCGACGATCGGCTTCTTCCGGGCGCATGAGCCAGACGATGGCCGAACGCTTTTCGCCGGCGGGCACGAAGGTGAGGGGCCCCTGTCGCGTGTGGAACTCGGTGGAAATGTCGTCATGGTCGCGCAAATGCGTCGCGCGGGCGGTGATCGCCACCTGGCGGTAGGGCTTGATGCGCGCCCCGATGCCCGCGACCTGCCGCACCGATGATTTCTGGCCATCCGCGCCGATCAGCAATCGCGCGGTGATCTCCGCGCCATCGGAAAGCATGGCCGTGACGCTGCCGCCTCCCACGCGATGCGTGGTCACCAAACCTGGCAGCAGCGTGATGCCTGGCTTCTCCTTCGCCATGGCGATCAACTCGGAGAGGATTTCCGCATTGGCGATGTTCCAGCCGAAGGCGGGCTCGCCGATCTCGATGGCCTTGAAGGTGGTCGTGGGCGAGCGCACCAGCGCGCCTGTCACATCGACGATCCGGATGGCGCGGAGCGGCCAGCCCTTCGCGCGCAGCCGATCGCCCGCGCCGATGGAATCGAGGAAGGCGAAGCTCGAAGCGAAGAGCGCGGCCGAACGGGCATCGTCGCGGATCGTTTCGGGCGCGCCGGCAATCGCGACGGTCAGGCCGGCCCGCGCGAGAGCGAGGGCGGTTGCTAGACCCGCAGTCCCGCCGCCGGCCACGAGAACATCGATGGTCCTGTTCATGGCCGGCTTCTGCTTGATTGAACGTGACATGGCTCTGATCTGGCGCAAGCCCGGGCGCGCGGCAAGGGTTCACGCCTCGAGGAGGCGTCGTGCCGCAGCCCGCGCCTCGCTGTGGTTCGGCGCGAAGGCGAGCAGCGCGCCGCCCTGCTCGTCGTGCCGCAGGGCATCCGCGATATCCGGGCGCGCCCCGAACACGATCACGCTCGCCTGTTGCCCCTTCGCCTGCCGGGCGAAAGCGCCGATGGCCTCCGCGCCGCTCGCATCGACCAGCGGAACGGCCGTGAGATCGAGCAGATAGACCTGCGGGCGGATGCCGATGCGGCTCATCACATCGCCGAAGCGGGGGGTGGAGCCGAAAAACAGCGGCCCGGCAATGCGATAGTGGACGATGCGATCATCCCCCGGCTCGGTGACCGGCGCTTCGGCGGCGTCATCCTCGAAGGAGGAGCCGGATGTCACTTCCACCAGCCGCGCCATCCGGACCGAGAAGAGAATCGCGCCCAGCACCACGCCGACGAGAATGCCCTCGGTGAGGTCGCGGAAGATCGTGATGAGGAAGGTCGCGAGCATGACCGCGGCATCCGCGCGGTGGCCACGCAGCAGGCTCAGGATCACGTGCTTTTCCGCCATGTTCCAGGCCACGATGGCGAGAAGCCCCGCAAGCGCCGCCAGCGGGATCTTGGCCATCAGCGGCGCGAGCAGCAGCATGAACCCGAGCAGATAGACCGCATGCAGCATGCCCGAGACCGGGCCATGGGCGCCCGCCCGGACATTCGTGGCGGTGCGGGCAATCGTGCCCGTGGCCGTAACACCGCCGAACAGGGCCACCCCGATATTCGCGATGCCCTGCGCCACGAGTTCGGTGTTCGAACGATGCCGCCGGCCGGTCATGCTGTCGGCCACCACGGCCGAGAGCAGCGATTCAATCGAGCCAAGCAGCGCGATCGTCAGAGCATCCGGCAGCAGGGCGCCGAGCCGCGCGAGATCAAGGGCCGGCAGCGAAGGCGCGGGCAGAGAGGAGGGCACCCCGCCAAAGCGCGAGCCGATCGTTTCGACCGGCAGCGCGAAAAGCCAGGCCGCCACACTCGCGAGAGTCACCGCGATCAGCAGCACCGGCCAATGCGGGCGATGGCGCTTGATGAGCGAGATCACCGCCATCGTGCCCAATGCAATCCCGAAAGCAGCGGGGTTGATGGTGGAGACGGCGCCAAGCAGCGCCTGCAGCTTCGGCAGAAGCGCACCGGGCTCCTTCCCCGCAAGGGAAAGCCCCAGCAGATCCTTGATCTGGCTCGCGAAGATGATCACCGCGATGCCCGCCGTGAAGCCAATCGTCACCGGCTGCGGAATGAACTTGATGAGCGTGCCAAGCCTGAAGGCGCCAAGCGCCATCATCATCACGCCGGCCATGATGGTCGCGAGCAGCAGGCCGTCATGGCCGTGCCGCTCGATGATCGCGGCAACGAGCACGATGAAGGCACCCGCCGGCCCGCCGATCTGGAATCGGGAGCCCCCGAAGGCCGAGATCAGGAAGCCGCCGATGATCGCGGTGTAGAGCCCCTTTTCGGGCGCAGCACCCGAGGCAATCGCGATCGCCATGGAAAGCGGCAGCGCCACGATCGCGACCGTCAGCCCCGCGATCGCATCCTTGCGGAATTCGCGCAGGCCGTAGCCCTCCCTCCACACGGAGACGAGTTTCGGAGCAAAGGGCGCATCGGCCGAAAGGGTCACCTCTGGAGGGCCTTGCCAAATCGGAATCAGAGCTTCACGTTGCGGGATCAGCGCGGGCCTTGCCAAGCAAAGCCAGCAACCGATGCGACGAAAGTCGTAGAAATATCCCGGCAAAACCCTGCGAGATTCGGAGAGGGACGATGGTGCGTGTGGTCGAGGTCGAGCGTCACGGCGGGCCTGAAGTGCTGAAGCTGGTCGATCGACCGCTGGCCGCGCCGGAGGCCGGCGAGGTGCAGATCGAGCAGAAGGCGATCGGGCTCAACTTCATCGACACCTATTTCCGCACAGGCCTCTATGCCGCGCCGACCATGCCGTTCATTCCGGGCAATGAGGGCGCGGGCATCGTCACCGCGCTCGGCGCGGGTGTGACAGGGCTGAAGCCGGGCGACCGCGTGGCCTATACCGCGGGCCTCGGGGGCTATGCCGAGAAGCGCAACATCAAGGCGCAAGCTCTGGTGAAACTGCCGAAAAAGGTCTCCTTCGAGATCGGCGCCTCGGTGGTGCTGAAGGGCCTGACGGCCGAATATCTGCTGTTCCGCACCTTCAAGGTGAAGCCGGGCCATGTGGTGCTCATCCACGCAGCGGCGGGCGGCACCGGCCTCATCCTGTGCCAGTGGGCGAAGGCGCTCGGTGCGACCGTGATCGGCACGGTCGGTTCGCCCGAGAAGGCGAAGCTTGCGAAGAAGGCGGGCTGCCACCACGTGATCGATTACTCGAAGGAGGATTTCGCCAGGCGCGTCAGCGAGATTACCGGGGGAACGAAATGCGATGTCGTCTATGACGGCGTCGGTAAAGCCACCTTCGCAGGTTCTCTCGACAGCCTGAAGCCGTTCGGCACGCTCGTGAGCTTCGGCAATGCCTCCGGGCCGGTGGATGGCTTCAATCTCGGCATCCTCGCCGCGAAGGGCTCGCTCTATGTCACGCGGCCCACGCTGATGACCCATATTGCCGACCCGGCAACCTACCATGGAATGGCGAAAAGGCTGCTCGGCGCGATTGCCAGGGGCACGATCACCATCGCACCGCCGAAGGTGTTCAAGCTGGCGGATGCCGCGGAGGCCCATCGCGCGCTGGAGGGTCGCCAGACCACCGGTTCGACCATCCTCGTTCCGTAGGATCGGCTTCGCCTTGAACCAGCCGCTCATCGAATTGTCGGGCATCACCAAGCGGTTCGGCGCGCTGGTCGCGAATGATTCCATCGACCTCACGGTGTTCCCCGGCGAGATTCACGCCCTGCTGGGCGAGAACGGCGCGGGCAAATCCACGCTGATGAAGATCCTCTACGGTCTGCTGGCGCCGGATGCCGGGGAAATCCGGCTCAGCGGGCGGCCGGTCCAGTTGGCCTCGCCGCAGGCCGCGCGGGCCGAGGGGATCGGCATGGTCTTCCAGCATTTCTCGCTGTTCGAGGATTTCACCGCGCTCGAGAACATCGCCATCCCCCTCGGCGGGCAGGTGGCGGATGAGACCCTCGCTGCTGACGTGGCGGAGAAGGCGCGGCGCTACGGCCTCGAGATCGACCTCAACCGGCCGGTGCACACGCTCTCGGCCGGCGAGCGGCAGCGCATCGAGATCCTGCGGGTGCTGATGCAGGATGCCTCGATCATCATCCTCGACGAGCCGACCTCCGTGCTCTCCCCGCAGGAGACCGAAGGGCTTTTCGAAACGCTGCGTCGTCTCGCGGCGGCTGGTGCGGGCGTGCTCTTCATTTCGCACAAGCTCGATGAGGTGCGCGCGCTCTGCGGAGCGGCCACGATCCTGCGCGGCGGCCGGCGTGTCGCCTCCGCCAATCCGCGCGATGTTTCGGCGGCAGAGCTTGCCGAAATGATGGTAGGTGAGAGCGTGGCCGGGCTGGTCCACCGCCATGGCCGGGGCGAGATCGCAGCGATGCTCACGCTTGATGGCCTGACCGTCCTTCCGGCAGGCGTGCATGGCGTGCCGCTGGAGAAGGTTTCGCTGGAGGTTCGGGCCGGCGAGGTCCTGTGCATTGCCGGCGTGGCCGGAAACGGGCAGAGCGAACTCTATGCCGCGCTTTCGGGCGAGGAGGGCCGGGTGCGCGCGGGCTCGATCCGCATTGCGGGCAAGGATGTGACCCATCAGGACATCAACGCGCGCCGCAAGGCCGGCGCTGCCTTCGTGCCGGAGGCGCGGCTGGGGCAGGGGACACTACCCAACGCCACCCTCTCGGAGAATATCGTGCTCTCCTGGCACGCCACGGAGGATCTCGGCGGCACGTTCCTGCATCCCGATCGGCTTTCGCGCGTGTCGCGGCAGGTGATCCGCGACTTCGATGTGCGCGTGCCGAAGGAGGATCCCGAGGCGCGCAAGTTGTCGGGCGGCAACCTTCAGAAATACATCGTGGGCCGCGAAATCCTGCGCAAGCCGAAGCTGATCGTCATCGATCAGCCGAGTTGGGGCGTCGATGCCAAGGCTGCGGCCATGATCCGTCAGACCCTGCTCGACCTGGCCGAGAAGGGCGTCGCGGTTCTGGTGATCACGCAGGATCTCGATGAAGCTTTCGAGCTTGCCGACCGGATCGCCGTGATGAGGCGCGGACGGATTTCGCCCTCGCTCAGGCCAGCCGACACGACCCGAACGGCCATCGGCCTGCTGATGACCGGGCGCGATCCGGCACCTGCAGGCGCATCCGCATGAGGATCGCGCTTGAATCCCGCGGGGAGGTGAACCGCCTCCGGAACTGGCTGACGCCGATCGCGGCACTGGCCGTCGCGCTTGCCACGGGCGGACTGATCGTGGCCCTGCTCGGCAAATCGCCGGTCTTGGCCTTCAAGGTTTATCTGCGTGATCCGCTGACCGACCCCTGGGCCTTGCAGGAGGTGCTGCTCAAGGCGACGCCGCTCAGCCTCATCGCCATCGGGCTGGTCTTCTGCTTTCGTGCCAATCGCTGGAACATCGGTGCCGAAGGGCAGATGCTCGTGGGCGCGATCTGCGGCGGGGGTGTGGCCCTGCTGTTCCTCGGGCAATCCGGCTTCCATATCCTGCCGCTGATGCTGCTGGCGGGCATGGCGGGCGGGCTCGCTTTTGCGGCGATTCCCGCCTTGTTGCGGGTGCGCTACGGGATTTCGGAAATCCTCACCTCTCTGATGCTGGTCTATGTCGCGGAATTGCTGCTGGACTATCTCGTGCGCGGACCCTGGCGCGACCCCAAGGGCTTCAATTTCCCGCAGACGCCGAGCTTCTCGGACAGCGCCTTGCTCTCTCCGTTCTTCGAGGGCGGGCGGCTTCATGCCGGGGCGCTGATTGCCGTTCTGGCGATTGTGCTTGCGACCCTTGTTTTCCGCCGCACCCTGTTCGGTTTTGCGATCAATGCGTTGGGCGAGGCGCCGAGGGCTGCGAATTTCGCCGGGTTTTCGGAGAAGCGGATCACGATCCTGGTCTTTGCGATTTCCGGTGCGCTCGCGGGCCTTGCGGGCGTGATCGAGGCGGCCGGGCAGGTGGGCCAGTTGCGCCCCGGCTTCGGGCAGGGGCTGGGCTTCACGGCGATCATCGTTGCGTTTCTGGGCCGGCTCTCGCCGATCGGCGCGGCGCTTTCGGCCGTTGTCGTCGCCGTGCTGCTGATTGGT
>JADCCH010000279.1 GCA_020252865.1 Methylobacterium sp. | reverse complement strand
TCCTCCGGATGGTCATCCTCGCGCGAGAGAAGGATGGCATCCGGGCGCAAGGCGATGACCTGTTCGAGACCGATCATCCCGCCCGCCGCGAGGCCCAGTTCGCCCGCGGCATTGACAAGGCCCGCCTCGGCCAGAAGCTCGCTCATCAGCGAATCCGCGCCGGAAACCCAGCCTCGACGGGCGAGCGGCAGGACGCGCAACTTGCGAGGCGATGCCGCAGCTCGCAATTCCCCGATCGCAAGGTCGATCTCGCCGATGCGTCTCGCGGCCTTTTCGCGCGCTCCCGTGATTTCGCCGAAGCGGGCGATCTGCGCGCGGGTTTCCACGAGGCTCTGCACAGGCGGGAACTCCTCGATGGGAATACCCTGCCGGCGGATGAATTCGCGCGTCGCGCGTTTCATGAAGGTCCCGGAGACCACGAGATCAGGCCGGATCACCATCACCTCCTCCGCCGTGCCGGAGAGGATCGGCAGCCCCTGCACCTGGTCCGCGAGGAAGGACTGCGCGGCATCGGCGGCAAAGGGGCTCAAACCGGCGATCCGCTCGCGCGGCGCAAGATCCAGCAGAAGCTGGTCCGTGCACAGGTTGAGAGAAACCACGCGCTCCGGCTGCCGGTCCTGCGCCGCCACGGGCACGGCCAGCAGCATCGCCAGAGCGGCGAAGCAATGCGGAAGGGCCCGGTCCCGTCCTGGCATGCGACTTTTCCTTCGCCGGCCGGCCCGGTCGATTCCGGTCGCGAGCGCTCCTGCATGGAATAACCGCCGATGGCGATCCTGTCAGCCGGCGAAGCGCCGCCCCTTTCACCGAGTATCGACTTCCCTGTCCGGAAATACACGGAATTCGACAGAAGGCTCTGGAAGCAGCAGCCTTCAGGCGCTAAACGATGCGCATGACCCAGAAGCGCATCGTCCTCTCCAGCGATCACACCGCCATTCCGCTGCGGCAGGCGATTGCCGCCCATGTTACGGCCAGGGGCTGGATTGCCGTGGATATCGGGCCGATGACGCCCGAAAGCACGCATTACCCGCGCCATGCCGAGGCGGCCGCGCGTCACGTCGCCTCGGGGGATTGCCGCTTCGGGATCATCCTGTGCGGCACAGGCCAGGGCATCATGATGGCCGCGAACAAGGTGAAGGGCATTCGCTGCGGCGTGTGCCTTGAACCCTATTCCGCCCGGATGATCCGCCAGCACAACGATGCCAACATGCTTTCGCTCGGCGCGCGCGTGGTGGGCGAAGGTCTTGCGCTGGCGATTGTCGATGCCTTCCTCGAGGCGGAATTCGAAGGCGGTCGCCATGCCGATCGGGTGGCGATGATCTCTGCCCTCGAAGGCTGAGGCAGCCGCGCAATCGAACCTGCGGCAGCCGGCTCAGCGGGCGCCGAGGCGTGGTCGCCAGATGCCAAGTCCGATCTGCGCGGCAGACAGCGCGAGGATGGCGCCCAGCGCCGCCCATTCATTCGCGATGATGCCCGCCAGAGCCTGCGCATCGCCGCCGCCGCTCGCGACCCTCTGCGCCTCCTCCGCCGCGGAATTCGCCCTGGCCTGGACGATGGCGAGCGTGCCCTCGAACATGCCGAACCCGAGGAGCGCCTTGGCCCATACCCAGCGCAGATCCTGGAACGGCCGGTGCACCATCATTGCCACGATCCCGGAGACGAGCCCCACGCCCAGAGATGGAAAGAGCATGTAGTTCGAAAGCGCGCCCAGTGTCTGGCGCATCTCGGCATAGGATTGCGGCGTTGATTGGGGCGCGAAGGCCAGCACCACCATGTAGCCCATCAGCGCCCCCACGAGGCCACAAGCCGAAACGGTGTGGAGGAACTTCACCAGTCTGCGCATGCCATGCTCCTTCGATGGGCAGCCCGGCATCATTGCAACGGGGCGGGGCACCGTCTCGAAAAGCCGTCGCCCAAGGATGTGGGTCTGCTGCTTCCGGCCGCAAGGGGGGAGCAGCACCGGCTGGACTTCCCGAGATCAGCCCTGCTTGCTCCAGGCGGCGTACCATGCCTTGAAGAGCTTGTGCTGCGCCTCGAGGAAGCGCTTCTGGCTGGGCGAGAGCGCATCCGTCGGGTTGAAATGCAGCGCATATTCCGGGTGCCCTTCCAGCACCATCAGGTGCTTGTAGAAGAGCACGAGATCCGCCCCCTCGTCGAAGGTCGAGAGCACGTTCAGCGCGCCTTCCAGCTCCAGCGCCTGCCGCCGCGCAACCGGATCGCCCTTCTGCGCCGCCTCGCAGAGCCGCGCGAGGTGCAGAACCTCCTGCGGCAGCGCATTTCCGACGCCGGTGATCGCGCCGGTCGCGCCACAATTCACATAACCGTGGAAGACCTCGGTATCGACGCCGACCATGAGCGTGAGTTTCTCGGAGCGGTTCACGATATGCTCGGCGGCGTAGGACATCGCCTTCGCGCTGCCGAATTCCTTGAATCCCACGAGATGCGGATGGCGCTCATGCAGGGCGAAGAAGAGATCGGCCTTGGTTTCGAAGCCATAATAGGGACTGTTGTAGATCACCGAGGGCAGGTCCACCGCCGCTTCGAGAATGCCGGAGAAATGCGCAAATTGCGCTGCCGGCGACGTGCCGCGCGAGAGAACGCGCGGAATGACCATGAGCCCCGCCGCGCCCACCTTCTTCGCATGCGCCGCGAGCGCTGCCGCGCGCATCGGGTTCTGCGCACCCGTGCCGACGATCACCTTGATTCCCGCCTTCACCAGACGCTCCACGCCCTCCATGCGCTGCTCGTCGGTGAGAAGCGGCCAATCACCCATCGAGCCGGCATAGATCACGCCGGACATGCCCTGCCCCGCAAGGTGCCTGCCCATGCGCACGAGGGCGTCGAAATCCGGGGTCCGGTCCGGCTTGCAGGGGGTCATGAGGGCCGGCATCACGCCGGAAAAGACGTGTTTGGACATGGTTTGCTTTCCTTCTCCTGCCATCCGGTGGCCAAGCAGGCATTGAAACTGGAGTATTTCGTAGATTGTATAAAATTGACAAGCAAGCGCTTTCCGGGGGCTTCCGGTGATGATGAACCCCACCCTCTCCCGCAGGCTGGTCGAAGCGATCGGCGGGCGTCTTCGGCACGAAATCCCCGGGGGCGAGCACGCCTGCGGCGCGCAATTGCGGCAGATGGTCGAGCCGCGGCTGATCCGCTCCTCTCCGCTCCTCGATTCCGAAACTCACGGTGGACGACCTGGAACGGCTCGATTCCATCCTGAGTGCCTTTGCTGCCGTCCTCCAGGCGAGCGATGCCGGGCGCGAGGGGCGGCTCGACGCCGATTTGCATCTCGCGATCTAGAGCATTTTCCGACCAAGTGGATACCGGTTGGTCGAAGAAAATGCGTGAAACAATCAGGAATGAGAGCGGACGGCCTGATTCAATCAGATCGGAATCCGCTCTATGCCCGCGCCCGGCCCCCTT
>JADCCH010000278.1 GCA_020252865.1 Methylobacterium sp. | reverse complement strand
GGCTGCAAGCACGCGGGCGATCGCCAGGGCCTGCATGGGCGTGCGCAAGGAGGGGATGCCGAGTTGCAGCGCGGCGGCACAGAGTTCCGCGAGATGACGCGCCCCGGGCTGTACCCGCGGCAGCAACAAGCGTGCCTGCTGCACTGCTTCTGGCGTGTAGGGGTGGCTCGAGGCGGGCAGCACCGCAAGATCGAGGCAAAGACCGAGACGATCCGTCAGCGCGAGCGGCGGCGCTTCCCCCGGCTCACCCTCGTCGCAGGCGATCAGCCCGAATTCGGCCGGGTTCAACTGCGCCAGGCCATCGCGCTCGGAGCGCGCCTCGCCCGTATCGATCGCGCGGGTGATGAGGGCCGCGGCAGCCGAGTCGAGCCTTTCCGCCATGTTCACCACCAGCACCCCGCCATGCGCCGCCGCAAGCAGGCCGGCCTCGCTCACGGGGCGGCCAGTCGCAAGGGTCGCCGAGAGATCAAGGCCGCCGAGCAACCGGGCCTCCGAAACGCCAGCCGGCACGCGCCGCCACGGAATTTCCGGCGGCATGAGGCTGTTGAGTTCCGCCAGCCAGCGGTCTCTCGCCACGCCCGCCCCGGCCCGCAGCCACAACCCGCCGACCGCGCGCGGCGCCACCGCGAGCACTGCGGCGGCCAGCCCTGCAAGGTCGCCGACCGAGGGAGAGGGTGCGGCGGGTTCGGCCTTCATGGTCCGGCCTTCATGGTCCGACCTTCATGGCGCGGCCTTCTCTTGCCCAGCCTTCTCTTGCCCAGTCTTGTCTTGCCCGAAGACTTCCTCGATCGCCCGCTCCACCCGCACGGCGGCGCGCGCTTCATCGAGCGGGTTGCGCCTCAGGCGATGCTGAAGCGCCATCACGCCCACGGCCTTCACATGCTCGGGATCGACAGCGGCGGCCCCCTGCCAGGCGGCCATGGCACGCGCGGCGCGGATGAGCGTAAGCTCACCGCGAAGGCCATCGGTGCCGAGCGCGAGGCAGAGTTCGGTGGCGCGGCGCAAAGCGTCTTCACTCACCGCGAGCAAGGGCAGGCGGCGGCGCGCAGCGGCGATGCGCCGGCGAAGCGCGACATCCTTCGATTTCCACTGGGTGCAGAAGCCATGGGGATCACGATCAAAGGCATCGCGTCGGCGGATGACTTCAATGCGCGTTTCAAGATCGGTCGGCGTCACCACATCGAGCGAGAGACCGAAGCGATCCAGCAATTGCGGGCGAAGCTCGCCCTCCTCCGGGTTGCCGGAGCCGATCAGCACGAAACGGGCGGGATGACGGATCGAGAGACCCTCGCGTTCCACCACGTTCTCGCCGGAGGCCGCCACATCGAGCAGCACATCGACAAGGTGATCCTCGAGCAGGTTCACCTCGTCGATATAGAGATAGCCGCGATGCGCCTTCGCCAGGAGACCGGGCTGGAAGGCCTTTTCGCCCCGCGCCAGCGCCTTCTCGAGGTCGAGCGCCCCGACAACGCGATCCTCGGTCGCGCCGAGGGGCAGATCCACCACCGGCACGGGAATCTCGACACTCGCATCGAGCGATTTGCCCTGCCTCAGGCCGCGGCAATGCTCGCAGGAATCGGCCGGGCGCCCCGGTTCGCAGGAATAGGGGCAGCCGGCGACGGCACGCATCGGCGGCAGGAGGGCGGCGAGCGCGCGGATGGCGGTTGATTTGCCCGTGCCGCGATCCCCGAAGATCAAGACGCCGCCGATCGTGGGGTCGACGGTTGTCAGCAGCAGGGCGGTCTTCATCGCCTCCTGCCCCACCAGGGCGGAGAAGGGGTAGAGCGCGCGCCCCTTCGGCGCTTCGGCCTGCGGCTCGGGCGCGCGGCGACGCGGACGGCTCGCGGGCCGGAAGCGCGGCGCCTGCTCCTCCATGGGCTCGACATGGCCGTAACCGGCATTGCTCGACAGGTCGGGAGAGATCTTGAAAGCGGACATCGGCCTCTCCTAGGCGGCTGGATCGGTGAGGCGCAGCGGCAGGCGGAAGACCACGTCTTCCGCCACGCCCTTGAGTTCGGTGAGGGTGACGGCGCGGAACTGCCGGAGATGCGCGATGGTCGCCTGGATAAGCGCTTCCGGCGCGGAAGCACCGGCCGAGAGCCCGAGACGCGACACGCCCTCGAACCAGCGCATGTCGATAACCTCCGGCCCTTCCACGAGGCGGCTCGGCACGCCGAATTGCGCGCCGATTTCACGCAGGCGGCTGGAATTCGAGCTTGAGGGCGAGCCGATGACGAGGATCAGCTCAGCACGGCCCGCCATTTCCATCACCGCGCCCTGGCGGTTCTGAGTGGCATAGCAGATGTTGCGCGTCTCCGGCCCGAGAATGGCGGGGAAACGCGCCTTCAGCGCCGCGATGACCTCGCGCGTATCCTGCAGGCCGAGCGTGGTTTGCGTGATGTAGGCGACGCGGGCCTCATCCTGCACCACGAGCCCGGCGACCTCTTCCGGCTTGGCGATGACATGCAGGCGACCATCGATCTGCCCGCGCGTGCCTTCCACCTCGGCATGGCCGGCATGGCCGATGAGGATCACGTCATAGCCGTTCTCGGCATGGCGACGACCCTGCACATGCACCTTGTGCACCAGCGGGCAGG
>JADCCH010000277.1 GCA_020252865.1 Methylobacterium sp. | reverse complement strand
TGACAGCGAAAGAGGATGTCCATGCAGCAGAGCCCCACCCTGATCGATACCGTCTTCGCCGGCAGAGGCAGCCGCCCGCTGCTGCGGAACGCCGTGATCGCGCTCGCCGCGACAGGCCTTCTCACGCTCTCGGCCAAGGTGCAGGTGCCGTTCTACCCGGTTCCCATGACCATGCAATCGCTGGTCGTGCTGGTGATCGGCGCAGCTTTCGGCTGGCGCCTCGGCATGGCCACCGTCATGTTCTACCTGCTGCAAGGCCTCGCCGGGCTTCCCGTTTTCGCCGGCACGCCGGAAAAGGGCGTGGGCCTCGCTTACATGATGGGCCCGACCGGCGGTTATCTCATCGGTTTCGTGGCGGCTGCCTTCGTGACCGGCTTCCTCGCCGAGCGCGGCTGGACGAAGAGCGTGCTCGGTTCGCTCGCGGCAATGGCCATCGGCCACGCTGTGATCTTCCTGTTCGGCTTCGCCTGGCTCGCGGCGCTCATGGGTGCCGGCAAGGCCTATCTTTTCGGTGTTGCGCCCTTCCATGCGGCGACGCTGTTCAAGACCCTGCTTGGCGCGGCCCTTCTCCCGGCGGCCTGGCGCGTGGTGGAATACCTGCGCCGCGCCTGATTTTCAGGGGCTGCAAGGAATGGGAGGCCGGGAGAAATCCCGGCCTTTTCAGGCAAGATCACCGACCGGCTTGATGCCAGTGCAATCGAGCCGCGCGAGAAGGTCGACACCCGTCTTTCCATCCAGCGTGAAATCCGGCGCGATTTCCAGAAGCGGTACCAGCACGAAGGCGCGCTCGGCCATCGCGGGATGCGGAATGGTCAGGTGCGGCTCGGCGATGTGCTCATCGCGATAGGTCAGCACATCGATGTCGATACGCCGTGGTCCCCAGCGCTCGAGGCGCACGCGGCCCATGGCCCGCTCGATCTCCAGGCAGGTCTCCAGCAGTGCACGGGGCCCGAGAATCGTGCGCACGGTGAGCGCGGCATTGGCGAAGGCGGGCTGGTCGGTCTTGCCCCAGGGCGGCGTCTCGTAGATGCGCGAACGGGCGAGCAGGGCGATCTCCGGCACGGCCGCAATGCGCCGCGTCGCCTCGCGCAAGGCCTCGAACCGATCCGCGAGATTGGCGCCGAGCGCGAGATGGGCGAGGACGCGCGCCTGGCTCAACGGGCGCGGCTCCGGTGGATCGTCACCTCGATGGTTTCGAACAGCGCGGCGATGGCTGCCCCAGGCTTCTCCACGGTGACGGCAACGGCCTCGATCAGCGGCTGCTGCGCGAGGATGGTCGCGGCGATGCGTTCGCCCAAAGCCTCGATGATCCGGAAGCGCTCGCCCACCGCAATCTCCTGCACCGTGCTCACCAGATCAGCATAGGACACGCCCTTCGCAAGGTTATCACCCTGGCCGGCCGGCGCGAGATCGAGCCAGCATTCGAGGCTGATGTTGAAGCGCTGGCCGAGCCGCGCTTCCTCCTCGTAAAGACCATGATAGGCGAAGACGGCGATCTTCCTCACCACGATCCGGTCGCCTGTTTGCGGGCTCATGCCGCGTTCTCCGGGCAAAGGGCTGCACGCACGGTCAGCGCGTCGATATGCGGGCCGATATCGTGGACGCGCAGGATATCCGCGCCGAGGCCTACCCCAAGCATTGCGGCGGCCAGCGATCCGGCGAGCCGTTCGGTCACCGGGCGATTCGTGATGAACCCGAGAAAGGATTTGCGCGAAGCACCGAGCATGACCGGGCGGCCCATGGCCCGGAGGCGCGGAATCGCGCGGATCGCATCGAGGTTCTGATCGAGAGTCTTGCCGAAGCCCACGCCGGGATCAAGCGCAATTCGGTTCTCCGGAATGCCCGCCTTTCGCGCAAGCTCGAGGGATCGCTCGAAGAAGCGCTCCATGTCATCCGCAATATCGATGTTTTCGTCCTTGATGAGCCGGTTATGCATGATCACCAGTCCGGCACCGGCTTCGGCGACCACCGACGCCATGGCAGGGTCATGCTGCAGGCCCCACACATCATTGACGATGACCGCTCCTGCCGCGAGCGCGGCCTTTGCTGTTTCGGCCTTGTAGGTGTCGATGGAGATCGGCGTGGTGAAATGGCGGTCCTGCAAGGCCATCAGCACCGGCACCACACGCGCAATCTCCTCCTGAGGAGAGATCGGCAGGGCACCGGGGCGGGTCGATTCGCCGCCGACATCGAGGATATCCGCGCCGTCCTGCACCATGTCCTCTGCATGGCGGATCGCTGCTCCGCTTTGCGCGAAGAAGCCGCCATCGGAAAATGAATCCGGTGTCACGTTCAGGATCCCCATCACCAGAACGCGATTTTCGGGCCGGCGCGGCCAGGGCGGGGCGAGGGGGGTGGGCATGGAATGAAGCCTCGGCAAGTCACGCGAACCGGAAAAGAGCCCGAGGGCATAGACCTTCAGGCCCCCGCTGACAATCGTCCGTCGCGCAACGCGGGCATGGCGAGATTGCGCCCCGGCATGCTATTCTGTGATTTCAGGTTTCCGATCCCAGCCGGCGCATGCCCGAGACCCCGTCCGCTCCCGTTTCCAAGCTCCGCGCTCGCCCTCCGGCGACCCTGCATCGCGGCCGGGCGCCCAGCTCGGTCATCCGGGAATTCACGGGCTGGATCAAGCGCGACAGCCTGCCATTCTGGAGCATCAAGGGGTGGGACGAAAAGCACGGCGGCTTTCATGAGCGGTTTGATTTCAAGGCCAGCCCGGATGTTTCGGCCCCGCGCCGCACGCGCGTGCAATGGCGGCAGATCTATGTGCTGTCACATGCGAGCATCCTGGGCTGGACCGATGGCCTCCGCCTCGCCCTCGAGGGGCTGGAGCATCTCCTGACGCGAGCCTGGTCACCGGATGGGAGTCCCGGCTTCGTTCAGGTTCTCAATCCCGATGGCTCCGTGCTGGAAGCGCGGCGGGATTCGTATGATCACGCCTTTGCCCTGCTGGCCTTGGGCTGGCTTTCGCGCGCTTCGGGCGATGCGCAGGTCCGGACACTGCTCGATGTCGTGCTGGCTTTCATGCGCGAGGACCTGACAGACCCGAAGGGCTTCCTGCTGGAATCGCTGCCGCCTGCCCTGCCGCGACGTCAGAACCCCCACATGCACATGTTCGAGGCCATGCTGGCTCTGGCGGAGACCGTGGGCCATCCCGATGCGCTGAATGAGGCCGCACGCTATCGTCGGATGCTGGAACGGACCTTCATCGACCGCAAGTCCCGGCTGCTGCTCGAGTTCTTCGGCGATGACTGGAAGGCTGTCGAGGAGAATGGCGCATCCATCGTCGAACCGGGACATATGG
>JADCCH010000276.1 GCA_020252865.1 Methylobacterium sp. | reverse complement strand
GCGAAGCTGCTGGAGAAGGCCGGTTGCGCGGTGGAAGTTCCATCGCAGACCTGCTGCGGCCAGCCAGCCTTCAATTCGGGCGACCGGCGCACGGCACGCGATCTCGCCTTGCAGATGATCGAGGCCTTCGAGGGATACGACTATGTGGTCGTGCCCTCGGGCTCCTGCGGCGGGATGATCGCGAAGCATTACCCGGAACTCTTCGAGGATGATCCCGGCCTCTCCGGGCGCGCGCAGAAGCTGGCGGCCAAGACCCACGAGCTGGTCTGCTTCCTCACGGATGTTCTGGGCGTGATGGCGGTCGAGGCGAAGCATGCCGGCTCCTGCACCTATCACGACAGCTGCTCGGGCTTGCGCGAACTGGGAATCAAGCGCCAGCCGCGACAGTTGCTCGGCTCAGTCGAGGGGCTCGAGCTGGTGGAACTCAGGGATGCGGAAGTCTGCTGCGGCTTTGGGGGCACATTTGCCGTGAAATACGGCCCGATTTCCGATCAGATCGTCACCGAAAAGGCGACAAACGTGAATGCCACGGGCGCGAAGACCCTGCTGGCCGGCGATCTCGGCTGCCTGCTCAACATCGCGGGCAAGCTCTCGCGCATGGGCTCGGAGGTCGAGGTGCGGCATGTGGCGGAAGTGCTGGCGGACATGTCCGACCGGCCGTCGATCGGCAAAACGGGAACCTCCCCATGAGCGTGCATCCCACTTCCCACAGCTTCAAGGACAATGCGAGCAAGGCCATCGCCGATGGCTCGGTTCCCCGCGCCTTGAAGAACGTGCGGCAGAATTTCATCGACAAGCGCGTGAAGGCGGTCGACGCCCTGCCGGAATTCGAGGCCCTGCGCGAGAGCGCGCGAGAGATCAAGAACCACACGCTCGCCCATCTCGATCTCTACCTTGAGCGCTACGAGCAGAAGGTGAAGGAGAGCGGCGGCCACGTGCATTTCGCGGTCGATTCGGCCGAAGCGCGCAGCATCATCCTCGATATCTGCCGCAAATCCGGTGCGCGCACCGTCACCAAGGGCAAGTCGATGATCTCCGAGGAGATCGGGCTCAACGGCCATCTCGAAGCCGCGGGCATCGTGCCGGTCGAGACCGATCTCGGCGAGTATATCATCCAGCTGCGCGGCGAGACACCAAGCCACATCATCGCGCCGGCGGTCCACCTCACGAAGGACCAGATCGAGAAGGATTTCCGCCGCGTCCATACGCAGCTCGACCCCAACCGCGACTTGACCGAGAAGCGCTCGCTCCTCACCGAAGCACGCACCATGCTGCGCGAGAAGTTCCTCGCCGCGGATGTCGGCATTACCGGCGCGAATTTCCTCATCGCCGAGACCGGCTCCTCCGTCATCGTCACGAATGAAGGCAACGGCGATCTGACCCAGATCCTGCCGCGCGTGCATATCGTCATCGCCTCCATCGAGAAGGTGGTGCCGACGCTTGAGGATGTGAGCCAGATCCTGCGCGTGCTCGCCCGCTCCGCCACCGGGCAGGAGATGAGCTGCTACACGACCTTCTCCACCGGCCCGCGCCGCGCGACGGATGTCGATGGCCCGGAGGAATATCACGTCGTGCTGCTCGATAATGGCCGTTCGGCCATGCTCGGCACGGAGTTTCAGGACATGCTGCGCTGCATCCGCTGCGCGGCCTGCATGAACCATTGTCCCGTCTATCACCAGATCGGCGGGCACGCTTATGGCTGGATCTATCCCGGCCCGATGGGTTCGGTGTTGACCCCCTCGCTCATCGGCGTGGACAAGGCCGGGCACCTGCCGAATGCCTCCACCTTCTGCGGGCGCTGCGAGAGCGTATGCCCCATGAAGATTCCGCTGCCGAAAATGATGCGCCATTGGCGCGAGCGTGAATTCGAGCGCAACCTCAACCCGGCCGTCGCGCGATACGGCCTCGGCTTCTGGGCGTTCTTTGCGAAGAAGCCATGGCTCTACAATCTCTCGACGCGCGTCGCGGCCAAGGCGATGAAGCTGATGGGCCGCAACAAGGGCCGGTTCCAGAGCCTTCCGGGTCTCGGCGCCTGGACGAAATACCGCGATTTCGCCGTGCCGGAAGGCGAGACCTTCCAGGCGCAATGGAAGCGGAGGGCCCGCAAATGACGTCCCGCGATACCATTTTCGCCTCCATCCGCCGCTCGCTGCATGTGAAGGGCGACGAGCGCATCCGGACTTCGATTGTCGAGGAGCGGCTCGATCGCGCGCCGAAGGGCGTGATCCCGGCGCGCGCGCAACTCGATGCCGCGGGCAAGCTCGCGCTCTTCATCGAGAAGGCCGAGGGCGTGCAGGCGACCATCGCACGCGTGCCCTCGCCGAAGGACGTGCCCGGCGAGGTCGCGCGTTACCTGCGCGACAACAATCTGCCGGCAGCCCTGCGCATGGGCGATGATCCGCGCCTTTCCGCCATGCCCTGGAAGGAGACGGCGCTGGATGTGAGCATCGGCCGTTCCAACGGCCTCGATCTTTCCGGCATCACGCATGCCGAAGCGGGCATTGCCGAAACCGGCACGCTGGCGATTCTCTCCGGCCACGAAAACCCGACGACCCTGAACTTCCTGCCGGATAATCACATCGTGGTGTTCAATGCGTCTGATCTCGTGGCGGATCTCGAGAGTGTCTGGGCACGCCTGCGCAAGAAGGTGGGCAAGGGCGAGATGCCGCGCACGGTGAATTTCGTCACCGGCCCATCGCGCTCCGGCGATATCGAGCAGACCATCCTGCTCGGCGCGCATGGGCCACGGGCTCTGCATATCGTGGTGGTCGAGGGCTGAGCCGCTCGGCGTCATGGCCGGGCATGGCCTTGGCCATCCCCGTCTGGTTCCGGCCGGCTGTGAGGCAGGGTTAAACCCCGGGCAATTCCTTTACCATGTCGCGATAACCTTTCCGGAACATTTGTCCGGAGTGGCGTTCAACCGTGCGTGCGGCCCTTCTCCTTGCCGGCTCTTTCCTTGCTTCGGTGGCGCTTGCGCAGAATGCGCCGCCACCCTCGCCCGCTCCTCCCATCCCGCAGCAGGCGAACGGGAAAACCGCCCCGCCTGACGCTGCCGAGGCGCCGAAACCTCTGGCCGAGAAGCCCAGGCCTGTCGCCAAGGCGAAGCCCAATCCCGCGCCCCCGCCCATGCCGCTGATTCGCGTGGTGGCGAAGGATGACCCTCGCCCCACCGTTTTCCCCGGCGCGGTGGATGCCATCCAGGATGCCGCCGAGCGCTATCGCCAGATTGCCGAGAGCGGCGGCTGGCCGCGGTTGCCGGCCGGCCCCTACAAGGCGGGCCAGACGGGCGAGGCCATTGCCCTCCTGCGCCAGCGCCTCGTTCGCGAGGGTGATCTCGATGCCGCCGATCTCGGCGGTTCGGATTTCGATGCCACGCTGACGCAGGCCGTGAAGGCCTTCCAGGGCCGGCACGGCCTTGCGCAAACCGGCATTGTCGGAAAGCTGACGCTGGATGCGCTGAATGTCGGCGCGCATGAGCGCTTCCAGCAACTGAACGAGAGCGCAAGACGACTGCGCTCGCGCAATTTCGGTTTTGGCCCGCGTTACGTGGTGGTGAACATCCCCTCGGCCTCGGTGGAGGCGATCTCGTCCGGTCAGGTGGAGCGTCGGCACATTGCCGTGGTCGGCAAGGCTGATCGCCCCTCGCCCGAGTTGGAGACGCGCATCACCAATGTGAATTTCAACCCGACATGGACGGTGCCGGTCTCGATCATCCGAAAGGATATCATCCCGAAGATGCGGGATGACCCATCCTATCTTGCGAAATCGAAGATCCGCATCTTCGGCGCGAGCGGGGCGGAGATCGAGCCGACGCGCATCGACTGGACCACCGGGCGTGCCACGGCCTTCACGCTGCGGCAGGACCCCGGCTCGGGCAACTCACTCGGGCAGATCCGCATCGACATGCCAAACCGCGAAGCGGTTTACATGCATGATACGCCCTCGAAGCGGCTTTTCGCGCGAGACGATCGCTTCCATTCCTCGGGCTGCGTTCGCGTCGAAGGCGTGCGCGATTTCGTGGCCTGGCTGCTTGCTCCGATGCCAGGCCCCGGCGGCGGCCCATGGGACCGCGGGGATGTCGACGACCTCCTCGCGACCGAGACCCGCAAGGATATCCGACTGAAGGAGCCCGTGCCGGTGATCTGGACCTATCTCACGGGTTACGTGACGCCCGATGGCGTGACCCATTTTCGGGACGACGTCTACGGGCTTGACCAGCTTGCGATTCTCGCAACCGCGCCCGATGAACCGCCGATGGGCAGCACGCCGCCGGCGAAAGTGAAGGCCGAATTCGATCAGCCCGTCCCGCTTCAGGCCATGCCCGCCTCGCCGCGCGTGCTTTACACCGCGCCGCGCCCGCTGGGTCAGCGCATCGATCCGTGATTACTCCGCCAGCACACGCGTTGGCGGGAAGGTTATCTCCACCATCGTGCCCTCGCCCGGCTTCGAGGAAATGTCGAAATTCGCGCGGTTGGCCTCCACCAGCGCCTTGGTGAGCGGCAAGCCGAGTCCGGTCCCGCCCTTCGCGCGGTCGCGCCCGACCTGACGAAAAGGCTCCAGCGCCTGCTCGATCTCGTTCACGGTCATGCCGATACCGGTATCGCGGATTCGGATCGCCACCTCGCCGGTCGCGAGCATCGAGGTCGAGACGATCACCTGACCTCCCGCTTCGGTGAAACGCGTGGCATTCGAGAGCATGTTGAGCACGATCTGGCGGATCGAGCGCTCGTCTGCCACGACAGGCGGCAAGTTCTGCGCGAGTTGTGTGCGCACGAGAACGCGATTCTGCGTCGCCTGCGGTTGGATCAGCGCCACGGTGCTCGCGACGATCGCGTTGAGGTCGATCGCGGCAAAGTTCAGCTCCATCCGGCCCGCCTCGATCTTCGCAAGATCGAGCAGGTCGTTCACAAGGCTCACGACATGCTGGCCGGATGTGCGGATATCCCCTAGATATTCCTTGTATTTCGGATTGCCGAGGGGGCCGAGGCGCTCCTCCTGCATCAGGTCGGCGAAGCCGATGATCGCGTTCATCGGCGTGCGGATCTCGTGGCTGATCTTCGCGAGAAAATCGCCCTTCTTGGCATTTGCCATCTCGGCGGCCTGCCGAGCCTCGGTGAGGCCCGCTTCCGCGCGTTTCCAGGCGGTCATGTCGCGCAGCACAGCGCAGAACCGCTTGGGCTCCTCGTCCGAGATGCGCCCGAGAGTCATGAAGAGCGGAATCCGGCCGCCCTTCTTCTCGCGCCCCGAAATTTCGCGGCCATCGTTGAAGACCGAGCGCATGCCGGAGGCGCTGCGCATGCCCTCAAGGTAATCGAGCGCTTCGGCATGGCTGTCGCGATGCAGGAGATGGGTGAAGCTTTCACCCACGATTTCGTTTTGCTCCACGCCGAACAGCGCCTGCGCGGCCCCGTTCAGGCCGAGGATCGAGCCCTTTTCGTCGAGGATAGCGACTCCATCGGTCGCGGTATCGAGGATGGCGCGAAGTTCGGTGATGTCTGCGCGGGCGCGCGTGAGATCCTGTGCCACGCTGCGCATGGCCCTGCCCTGCTCCAGCTCCACCGCCCGGCGCAGGGAGATGAGCGTCGCGGGCGATCCTTCCCAATCCACGAGCTGGAGATGCGCATCCACCGGCATGATCTCGCCTTCGCGGCTCGTCAGCACCACGCTCTCGATGGAACCGGTCGACTCGCGCGGGCGCACGCCCTTCCGGAAGATGGCGCGGGTGCCATCCTCCGCGCGGAACTGCGCGAGATCAGCGTAGCCTGTCAGATCGAGCAGCGTTCGGTTCGCGAAAAGCGCCTCATCGCCACGCAGCACCAGCAGGCCGATCGGCAAACGATCGAGCAGGCCCGGCGGAGTTCCGGCGAGGGTGGCCGGGGGCGTCATCTGCGGCGCCCCGGCGCGCGAAGTTTGTGGCGCGGGCATCTCGGCGGGCGGTGGCGTGTCCTCGTCGAAGCGAGCGCCCAGCGCCTTGGCGATTTCGCGGAACGCATTGCGCTCGGTCATCGAGAGGCCCTGCCGCCTAAAGCCGGGCATGGGTTGAGTGGGCTGCCCCGTGCGCAACGAAACGATCTTCGCATCCTCGTCGGATGGCTCGAGGGCCTGCGGGGCGACAGGCGGCGGCGACGCGTCTCGCACCTGCTCGCGCACGAAAGCTTCCAGATCGGCCGCGACCTTATCGAACGATGCCGGGCCCGACGCGGGCTCGTCGGTCTCGGCGAACGGGGCTTCCCTGGCGCTTTCGCCTTCGGCCATGTCTGCCGCGAGCTGGCCAGGCTGCTCCGGCAAATGTTCGACCGGCTGTTCATTTTCCGGTGCCTCTGCAGTCTCAACGACATCCATCGTCAGAAAATCGGCAACGAAAGCTGGAGCTGGCGTGTCCTCGGATGCCGCCTCCCCGGCCTCCGGGGCTTCATCCCGAGGAACGGGGACCAGCTCGATCCGGGCCTGATCGATGCGGCAATGCCCGAAGCCGGAAAACCCGGTCAGGCCCTCCTGCGTGCTGACAAGCGGCAGGGCGGAGAGATCCACCGGCACGAAGGCCGTCCGGCCATCGACCGGCCAGATGACCCGAATGCCCGAGAAGGTTTCGCCGGCGGCCAGAGCCTCGGTCACTCGATCGGCGGCTGCCTCGTCATGGCGTCGCAGCACATCGGGAAGGAGCTGACCCTCAATCGCCGCAGACAGAACCCCGACGGTTTCCGCCAGCGGGGGCGTGACGCTCAGGACCCGACCCTTGGCATCCAGCGAGAACAGGAAGCGGCGCGACTGGCGCACGCCCTCGGGCTCGCCGAGCCCAAGAGGCACGGAAGGAACCAGGGCCGGCGGCTGAGCGGCCGCCATGGCTTCTGCCGCCGGGGGGATTTCCTCGGCCAGGCTCTCGGGCATGACCTTTGGCATGGGCTCGGCCATCAGCAGGGGCTTCGGCCAGCGGCACGGTTCGGCAGGATTCGGCTCTTCATCCAGGAAAACGACAAGCAGCCCCGCTTTGCCATTGGCCAAGGTGAGGCGACGGCAGCCGGCAAGGCGCATCACGCCCCGAAGGCCGACGAAGAAGCGCAGGCGTTCGAGGCTGGGTGCGGAGGAAGGCGTGCCCGCCAGCAGGCTTTCCAGCCGCCGGGTGCCCGGCGCGGAGGCCGGAAGCCCGCGAGCCAGCAGGGTTTCAAGCGCCAAACCGAGGCCGTTGCTGGCTGGCTCATTCGCCCAGATCAGGCCTTCCGTTCCCAGAAGCATCGCGCCATGCGGCGTTTCGGCGAGAAGAAGCGCCGCCTCGGCTCCCAGCCGGTCTGCCAGAATGTGCTGAATTCGGGTCGTGGACTCGCTCGCCATACCAACCTCTTACGCCACCACAACCGTTCCTGGCCACAAGCTGACCCATTCTGAGACAGCTCTTTACCGTTTTTCAATAAATCCGGAGGGAAGCAAGGTCCATGCAGGACCGCAGTTCTCCACGCGGGAAAGCGGAAACATCCTTAACGCGCGGGCAGGAACGGTGTTATGGTGCTCAAGCGTCAGGGCAAGCCGGCCTGAAGGAGTTCGGCCGGCGCGGGAAGGAGAAAGACATGACAAACGGACAGCCGCTCAACGTGCCGGATGAGGTCCGCAAGGCGATGGACAGCAGCGTCAAGCAGGCCAAGACCGGTTTCGAAAAAATGATGCAGGCCGCTGACGAAGCCGCGCGCGGTATCGACGAGAAAGCCGGCAACGCCCAGAAGCAGGCGCTGGAAATGCGCCGCAAGGCGATGGCCTTTACCGAGCAGAACGTGAACGCCGCCTTCGAACTCGCGGCCAACCTTGTTCGCGCGAAGTCGATCGACGAGGTCATGAAGCTCCAGACCGAATACATGACGCAGAGTTTCGCAACCCTGCGCGGGCAAATCCAGGATGCCGGGCAGGCCCTGCAGGCGCAAACCCGCGCCGCCGCAGCCGACATCGTGAACGAAACCCGCAAGGCACAGGACAAGGCCCGCGACGCCGTGGAGAAAACGGTGGCTGCGGCGAAGGATGCGGCCTCCAAGGCCCCCTTCAAGAAGTGAGACTAGAGCCGCGCGCATGAAAAAGCCGGGTCAGGCCCGGCTTTTTCGTCTCGGGAATGGGGTTTTCCAGTCTCATTCCGCCGCGAGGCGGTGCTTGAGATTCTCGCGCGGGAGATCGAGCGCATCGAACACATCGACCAGCGCCTCCACCAGATGGTCGATCATCGCATCGGTGTGGAAGGGCGTCGGCGTCACACGCAGGCGCTCTGTGCCGCGCGGCACGGTGGGGAAGTTGATCGGCTGGATGTAGAGGTTGTGGCGCTCCAGCAACAGGTCGCTGGCTTCCTTGGCCTTGGCGGAATCGCGCACCATCACCGGGACGATATGGGTGGGGTTGTCGAGCACGGGAATGCCGACCTCGGCCAGCCGGGCCTTGGTGCGTTCCACCTGCCGGCGCTGGGCCAGACGCTCCGCACCGGATTGCTTCAGATGCCGGATGGAAGCTCGCGCCGCGGCCGCCACGGGCGGGGGCAGGGCGGTGGTGAAGATGAATCCCTGCGCGGTGGAACGCACGGCATCCACCACCTCGCGGCTCGCCGCGATATAGCCGCCGAAGCAGCCGAACCCCTTGCCGAGCGTGCCCTGGATGACATCGAGTTCGCCCATCGTGCCCGATTCCTCGGCATAGCCCGCGCCATGCTGGCCATAGAGCCCCACGGCATGAACCTCGTCGATATAGGTCATGGCGCCATGTTTCCGGGCGAGCGCGCAGATCTCGCCGATGGGCGAGACATCGCCATCCATCGAATAGACGCTCTCGAAGACAATGAGCTTGGGGCGCTCCGGCGCGATCCCGGCCAGCATTTTCCCGAGCGCCTCGAGATCATTATGCGGGAAGATCACGCGCTCGCGATTCGCGCGGCGCACCCCCTCGATCATGGAATTGTGGTTCTCACGGTCCGAGAGGATCACGCAATCGGGCAATGCGCCGCCGATGGCAGCGATCGCTGACTGGTTCGCGACATAGCCCGAGGAGAAAACGAGAGCCGCTTGCTTGCCGTGCAGGCTTGCAAGCTCTTCCTCAAGCGCCACGATCGCGGAGGAATTGCCGGAAATGTTGCGCGTGCCGCCCGCGCCCACCGAGCCGTTCTCGGCGGCTTCGACCATCGCCGCGATCACATCCGGGTGGCGGCCCATGCCGAGATAATCATTCGTGCACCAGACCGTGACCTCGCGCGGGCCGGCCGGCCCGTTCCAGTTGGCGAAGGGAAAACGGGCGCTGTCGCGGGCGATTTCCTGAAAAACGCGGTAGCGACGCTCGCTTTCGAGCGTCTGCCGGACGGCGCGGAAGGCTTTCGCGTAATTGAACAAAGCGAATCAACCCTATGTCGTGCCCCGGATGGGGCAAAATGCACCCAAGCCCAGTCTTGCCTCTCGCCTGAGGTCTGGGCATTGACACGGCGCAAGCATCTCTCGCGCAGGAACAAGGCGGAATGAACGAAAAGATCAAGGCCGGTCCGGCGGAAAAGGAGCGCGCGGCGCGTTTGGCGCAAGCCCTGCGCGACAATTTGCGCAAGCGGAAGGAGCAGGCCCGCCAGCGCAAGGCGGCGGAGGCCCATGCCACTCATTCGCCCGAACTGCCATCCAAAGGCGATAAGGGGGCAGACCAGGAGCCGGTTTGCCATTCCGGCCCTCCCGTGGCAGACGAGCGCAAACCGAACAAGGAGTGAGCCTCATGGATCGAATCAGGATCGTGGGCGGAGCCAAGCTGAACGGCACGATCCCGATTTCCGGCGCGAAGAACGCGGCCCTGCCGCTGATGATCGCGAGCCTGCTGACGCCGGAGACGCTCGTTCTCGACAATGTGCCGCGCCTTTCCGATGTGCGGATGCTGAAGCGCATCCTCGGCAATCATGGCGTGGATGTCATGGTCGCGGGCAAACGCGTCGGCGAGCGCGACGAGGATGGCGAAACGGTGAAGCTCAACGCGGCCGCCATCGTCGATACCACCGCGCCCTATGAACTCGTCTCGCAGATGCGCGCGAGCTTCTGGGTCATCGCGCCGCTTCTCGCGCGCATGGGTGAAGCGAAAGTGTCGCTGCCCGGGGGCTGCGCCATCGGCACGCGCCCGGTCGACCTCTTGCTCATGGCGCTCGAGAAGCTCGGTGCCGAGATCGAGATCGAAGGCGGCTATGTGCTGGCAAGCGCCAGGAATGGCCTCAAGGGTGGCGAGATCGATTTCCCGAAGGTGACGGTCGGCGGCACGCATACGGCGCTGATGGCTGCGGTGCTCGCGCAGGGCACCAGCGTGATCCGCAATGCCGCGCGCGAGCCGGAAGTAGGCGACCTCGCCCGCTGCCTCGTCAAGATGGGTGCCAGGATTTCAGGCATCGACAGTTCGACGCTTGAAGTCGAGGGCGTGGGTTCGCTGCATGGCGCGCATCACCGCGTGCTGCCCGATCGCATCGAGGCCGGCACCTATGCCTTTGCGGCCGCGATGGCCGGCGGCGACGTGACGCTCACCGATGTGCAGCCGATCCTGCTGCAATCCGCCCTGGATCGACTGGCGGAATCCGGCGCGACCGTCACCAGCGAAACGAATTCCATCCGCATCCGCCGCAATGGCAATGGCATCGCGCCGGTCAGCCTCGAAACGGAAGCCTTCCCCGGCTTCCCGACCGATCTCCAGGCGCAGTTCATGGCGCTGATGACCAAGGCCAACGGCACAGCGCGCATCACCGAGACCATCTTCGAAAACCGCTTCATGCATGTGCAGGAACTCGCCCGTTTCGGCGCAAAAATCCGCCTCGATGGCGATACCGCCATCGTGGAAGGCACACCGGTGCTCAAGGGGGCGCCGGTCATGGCAACGGACCTGCGCGCTTCCGTCAGCCTCGTGATCGCCGCGCTCGCAGCCGAGGGCGAGACGATGATCAATCGCGTCTATCACCTCGATCGCGGGTTCGAGCAGCTCGAGGCGAAGCTCCAGCGCTGCGGCGCTGAGGTGGAACGCATTCGCGCCTGATGCAGGAAAAGGCGCCGCCGGGCGCCCTTTTCTGGAAAGGCCGCGAACGCTCCGGCGCGAAGACCGGCCCTGCCTTTTTCGCGCATTGCGGGCGCGCCTTTGGCCCGGTAACAGAGGATTGGGCTTCTCGGCGGCGCGATCGCGGATTCTGGACGACCATGGTGTTTCGGCTTTCCACCCAAGATGCGGATTTCGAACCGCGATTCCAGGCGCTTCTGGGCCTGAAGCGGGAGGCTTCCGAAGATGTGAACCGCGCAACCGAAGCCATTCTCGCGGATGTCCGCGCACGCGGCGATGCCGCGCTCGCCGATTATTCCCGACGCTTCGATCGCATCGATTACACAGTGACACCAATGCGTGTGGGCGCGAACGAACTCGCCCAGGCGCGCGCCCGCTGTTCAGAAGCGGATCTCGGGGCGCTGGAACTCGCGGCCAGCCGCATCCGCCTCTACCATGAGCGGCAGAAGCCCTCCGATATGCGCTTCACCGATCCGCTCGGCGTGGAGCTCGGCTGGCGCTGGACGGCGATCTCCGCCGTGGGGCTTTACGTGCCCGGCGGTTCGGCAAGCTACCCGTCCTCCGTGCTGATGAACGCCATTCCGGCGAAGGTCGCCGGCGTCGAGCGGCTGGTGATGGTCGTGCCGGCGCCGGATGGCATTGTCTCGCCCCTGGTGCTCGCCGCGGCCGAAATGGGCGGCGTGGATGAAATCTACCGCATCGGTGGCGCGCAGGCCGTAGCCGCACTCGCCCATGGCACCACGACCATCCGTCCGGTCT
>JADCCH010000275.1 GCA_020252865.1 Methylobacterium sp. | reverse complement strand
GGCGCAGTGCCGCTGGCTCTTTCGGGCGGTGCGGGCGCGGAAGCGCGTTCGGCCATCGGTTGGGTGATCATCGGCGGAGTGGGGCTTTCCACCTTCATGACCCTGTTTCTCGTGCCGGCACTCTTCCTGCTGATCGGCAAGTATTCGAACCCGCGCTCGACCATCGGGGAGAAACTCACCGAATTGCAATATGCCTTTGCCGGCCGGCTCGGCAAGTTCGGGGATGTGCCCGCCCCGGAGCGGAAGGCGGATGGCGGCAAGGCTCAACCGGCCGAATGATCCTGGAGGGACAGGGTCCCGCGAGAGGCCTTTTCCGTTTCAGAACAGGCGAGCGACCTCGGCGCGCTCCGCCGCGCTCATGTGAAGCCCGAGCTTCGAACGCCGCCAGAGAATGTCATCGGCCGTCATCGCCCATTCGCGGCTCGTGAGCCAGGCGATCTCCCGGCTCGTGAGCCCGCCACCGAAGGCGTGCCCGAGATCGACCGCCGAGCGCGCTTCACCCAGGATCTCCATGACATCCGTGCCATAGGCGCGCGTCAGGCGCCTTGCCTGCCGGCCTGGCAGGAACGGGTAGCGTGCTGCGTGCTGTGCCACGAGGTCATCGAAGCCCTCCACCGGGAAATGCCCGCCGGGAAGGGCTTCGCGGGCGGTCCAGCCGCCCTTGCCGCGGGCGTGCTCGGGCAGATGCGGTTCGAGCTTTTCCAGCGCATGTTCCGCGAGACGTCGATAGGTCGTGAGCTTGCCGCCATAGACCGAGAGGCTCGCGGAACCGGCCTCAGGTGCTTCGAGATGCAGCACATAATCGCGCGTCGCCTCCTGCGCCTTGGAGGCCCCGTCATCGTAAAGCGGCCGCACGCCGGAATAGTTCCACACCACGCTTTCCCGCGTGATCGGCTGCCTGAAATACTCCGAGGCCGCCCGACAGAGATAATCCGTCTCCGCCTCGCTGATGGCCACGGCGGAGGGGTCGCCCTGATAGTCGCGATCCGTGGTGCCGATCAGGGTGAAATCGGTCTCGTAGGGGATGGCGAAGATGATCCGACCATCCGCGTTCTGGAAGATATAGGCGCGTTCGTGGTCGAAGAGCTTCCGCACCACCACGTGGCTGCCCTGCACCATGCGGATTCGCGCGGGCGTGTTGAACCCCATCACGCCGCTGGTCACGAGCCCCGCCCAGGGGCCGGCGGCATTCACGAGCAACCGCGCGCGAAGCTCTTTCCTGTCGCCGGTTCGCGTGTCGCGGGCCTTGATGGACCAGACTGATTCCGCGCCCTGCTGCACGTGGCGCACCTCGGTCACTTCGGTGCGCGTGAGGATGGTCGCGCCCCGAAGCTGTGCATCCCGCGCATTCAGCACGACAAGGCGCGCATCCTCGACCCAGAGATCGGAATACTCGAAACCCGAAAGGATGCCCTCGCGCAGAGGCTCCCCGGCGGGGTCTCGCGCGAGGTTCAGGCACCTTGTCGCGGGCAGCTTCTCGCGGCCGCCGAGATGATCGTAGAGGAACAGGCCAAGCCGCAGCATCCAGGCCGGGCGCATGCCGGGCATCTGCGGCAGGACGAAGCGCAGCGGCCAGACGATATGCGGCGCGATGGCCCAGAGCCGCTCGCGCTCCATCAGCGATTCCCTTACGAGGCGAAACGCGTAATGCTCGAGATACCGCAAGCCGCCATGGATCAGCTTGGTGGAGGCCGAGGAGGTGGCCGAGGCGAGATCGTTCTTCTCGATCAGCAGCACGGAAAGGCCGCGACCGGCAGCATCGCGGGCAATGCCGGCGCCATTGATGCCGCCGCCGATCACCGCGAGGTCGTAAGTCGCCATGGAATTCCGCTTGTTCTTCTTCTGTCGTGTCAAGCTGAGGAGGACGGGCGAGAGGACCACGCCCGGCAAGGGGAAGTCAATTCTTAACCAAGAAAGGTTACCATCCTTCCCTGTCCGGTTCCTGTCACGCGTTGTACCGCCATGCCCTATGCCGAGAGAAACCTGCCGCTTTCGGCCGCGCTCGTCGCCTGTCTGGGGCTTTTCGGGCTGGAGCGGCCCGTCCTGGCCGAAGAAATCCTCATCCCTGGCGTCGATACCGGCAGCGATATCCTGCGCGCGCTGGCGCTCGCCTATGGTGGGCGGATGCGCGGCGAGCTGGTGCTGGTCCCTCCGCCCGTGGGCGCGGGCAGTGCCCTGGCCGATGTGATCGGCGACCGGGCGACCCTTGCCCGCATTGACCGCCCGTTGCGCATGGATGAACGCGAGGCGGGCCTGGTGGCGCGGCCGCTCTTCACACTGCCGGTGCTCGTCCTTGTGCATCCTGGCCTCGGGAAGCCGAACCTCCGCGCGTCGGATCTCGCTGCCATCCTCGACGGGCGTATTCTGGATTGGTCGAGCCTCGGCGGCCCTCGCCTGCCCATCCGGCTCGTGACGCGTGACGGCCCGCCGGAGAATGCCCCGCATCGCCGCTGGGCCCGCGCCGAGCGCCATGCTGATCTTGTCGCGATTGTCCGCCGCAGCCCCGGCTCGCTCGGCCTTTCCACCGGCCGCCTGTTGCCGGAGGATGAGCCGCTGCTCGCGACCATCGACGGCTTCGATATCCGCAATCCACGCTATCCGCATCGCATCGAGGTCGCATTCGCGCATAAGCCGGGCCGGCTCACCCCGGCCGTGCGATCCTTCCTCGCCTTCCTCGCCAGCGCCCGCGCGGCGGAACTCGTTTCCGCTTATGGGGGCACCCCGTCGCAGCCATGACTCGGAAGGCGGGCCTGCCGATTCTCTCCCTGGCCTGGCAGATGCTGGCGGCGTCGCTTGCCTTGCGCTGGGCGCTGATCGTCACACTGGTTGCGGCCACTGGCCTTGCGCTGATGGTCCATGCCGTGGGTTCGGCCCTGCGCGCGAAGATCGCTGCGGAGGGGGATCGCCTCACCGAGATCGCGGAACAGAAGGTCGCGGACCGCCTCGAGATCGAGGCCCGACTGGCGGATTACCGCCTGCGGGGCTTGGTGCTGCGCCACGAGGCCGCCTTGCAGGAACTCGCGAGCCAGCCCTCGTTGCTGCGCCTGCTGCGCGAGCGCGACGAGAGGCGCATCGCCGAGCGCCTTCATGCCGATATGCCGCGCCTCGGCTTCACGGGGGCGATGCTGCTCGACCAGAACCTCATCCCCGTCGGCGCGGATCAGGCCGACCTGCCGCTCGCCATGGCCGAAAAGGCCGTGCAGACGCTCGATTTCGTCGAGGCGCTGCAGAACATGCTGGCGACCCACGACCGGCGCACGCCCATCCGCTTTCGTGCGCTTGGACCGATGGGCCTTGGCATGGAACTGCTGTTCCGGATGCCGATCCAGGATGGTTATGGTCTGATCTCGGCGGTGTCGGTCCATGATGAATTCGGTGATCCCGCCGGGCTTGTCATCGCCTATCGCCTGCTGCAGCCGGCCGAGGCGACGCTGACGGACTTCGCGGAGACCTCGCGCGCCGGGCTTGTTCTGGCGCGGGGCGAGACGGTGATCATCCGCGCCGGCGATGTCCCGGCAGATATCGTGCCGCCGCCGGAGGGCACGACCCGGTATCTCGGCGGTCATATCTATCGCTGCGTGGCATCCCTGCCGCAGACGCGGCTGTGCATGCTGCGCGACGAGAACGAGGTCGTCCATTTCCGCAATGAACTGCAGGTGATGAGCCAGAGCGAGACCAGCCGCATGCAGACGCGGCTCGCGCTCTTCGCCTCGGGCCTCGCGATCCTGATCGGCTGGCTCATCCTGTTGCTTACGCGCCGGCTGACGGGCCCGCTGACGGATATCACCGGCGAAGTATCCCGCGTCGCCGCAGGCGAATGGACCAAGGCCGTGCCGCATGCCGAACGGCCTGATGAGGTGGGCCGCATCGCCCGGGCCATCGAGGCGATGCAGATCGCCCTGATCGAGCGCGACCGCATGCGCCAGGAAATGATCCGCATCGAGGCGATCAACCAGCGGCGGCTGGCGATGGGGGAGGCCATCGGCCGGTTCGAGAATGGCATTGGCGATGTCATGGCCAAGATGGGCGAGGCGGCCGAGGCGCTTGCGCGGGCCAGCGATGCGATCGGCAAGGCGGCGCGCTCGGCCGAGCACCAGGCCGACCGCATCCAGAGAACCACGATCGCCACCGCGCAGGAGGCGACACTGGCGTCGGGCGCGACGCTTCAGCTCACGCGCGGCATCGCCGAGATCGAGATGCGCCTGAAATCGACCCGCGCGGCCGTTGAATCCGGCGAGGAAACCACGCGCGCCGCGGGCGACGATGCGATCGGCCTCTCGCGCCTCGCGATCGAGGCCGAGCAGGCTCTTGGGCATATCCAGAGCCTGGTGGCCAATCTGGCCCAGGGCGCACTCTCCGCCTCGCTCGGCGCGGCGCAGGCGGCGCAGGCGGGCAGCTTCTCTGGCGCGGCCGAGGGGCTCATCCGGTTCACCGCGGAAACCGCCCAGGCGGCGGAACGGCTTGGCGCCGCCGTGTCACAGGTCGCGATTGTGGCCGAACTCCAGGCCCGCCGCATCGGCGATCTCGGCGAGACCTTCGAGCGCGCCGCGCGCGATACGGCAGAAATCGCCGTGGTGATGGCGGAGCAGGATGCCGCACGGCGCTCGATCTCCGAAAGGCTCGCCAGTGGATCGACTGCCATGACCGGCCTCAACGAGGCGGTGGAAGAGTTGCGGGAGAGCCTGCATGGGGCGGAAGAGGCGACCGAGGAGGTGCTGCGCGCGGCTCGCATGATGATCACCGATGCGCAGACCATCGACAATGGCCTGCGCTCCTTCGTGCGGGAAGTTGCCGCCTAGGGTCAGGCCTCCGAGGTCAGGATTCAAGAGCGAAATTCGATCTGAATGAATGAGATCGACCGCT
>JADCCH010000274.1 GCA_020252865.1 Methylobacterium sp. | reverse complement strand
GCCGAAGCCTTCATCGAGTTCCTGCTCTCGCCCACGGGGCAGGAAGTGCTGCTGGAACCCACCATCCGCCGCCTGCCGGTGAACCCGGAGACCTATGCGAAGGCACCGGCCGGGTTCCCCAATCCGTTCAAGGATGCGAACTTCCAGAAGATGCTGCATTTCGACGTGGACAAGTCCGAGCGCCGCACGGCGGTGGTCGATACGCTCTTTGACCAGATGATCACGTTTCAGCTCGCGGATCTCAAGGCCGTGACGAAGCTGATGCACGAGGCCGAGGGCCTGCTGGCAAAGAAGGCGAACCCGCAGGCCAGGGCCGCCTTGGATGAAGCGCGCAGGCTTGTCAGCGCCCTGCCGATCACGGAAGCACAGGCGAGCAGCGACACCGAGATCGTCGGCGCCTTCCGCGGTGGCGCGGATACGAAGACCCGCCAGGCGGAATTCGAGCGCCGCTGGGCTGCCTTCTCCAAGGAAAACTACGCCAAGGCGAAGGCCAAGGCCGAAGAGGCCGTGAAACTCGCCCGCTGAGGCTTCCGCGCCTCTCCGGACGTGCCCCCGGCAGCAAGCTCCCCTTGCCGCCGGGATTTTCCCCGAACTCATTCGACCTGGTCTCAGTTTCCCCCGCGCGCGGCTCGGTGCCGCGCGCCTGAAAAAAAGTGGACCCGCCCATGACGGTCGCGACCGGTTTCTCGAGTGAAAAGGCAGCCCCCGCCGCGCGACAGGCCGTTGCCACACCCGGCCAATGGCTCACGATCAGCGCGATTGTCGCCTTCCTCGCTCTGTTCCTGCTTATCCCGGTTGCGATGGTGATCCTCGTCGCCTTCCAGGACCCGAATACCGGCGCCTTCACGCTGGTGAATTTCGCGGATTTCGCACGCAACGAGATGTTCCTGCGCTCGTTTGCCAATTCACTCTATGTCTCGGCGATGTCCGTGGTCTGGGCCTCGATTTTCGCCTTGCCGCTCGCCTATTTCACGACACGCTTCGAGTTCCGCGGTGCCGCGATCATCCAGACGCTCGGCGTGATCCCGCTGATCATGCCACCCTTCGCGGGTGCCATCGCGATGCAGCTCTTCTTCGGCCGCAACGGTTCGGTGAACCTGCTGTTGGGCGACTGGTTCGGCATCAACATCCCCTTCATGGAGGGGCTGAACGGCGTGATCTTCGTGCAATCGGTGCACTATTTCCCGTTCATCCTCATCAATCTCACGGCCTCGCTGCGCAATATCGACCGCTCGATGGAAGAGGCCGCGCAGAATCTGGGATGCTCGGGCGGAAGGCTCTTCCGCCGCATCGTGTTTCCGCTCGCCATGCCCGGCTATGTGGCGGGCGCGAGCCTTGTCTTCATCAAGGTCTTCGATGATCTCGCGACACCGCTTCTGCTGAACGTGAAGGACATGCTCGCGCCGCAGGCCTATCTCAGGATCACCTCCATCGGCCTGAAAGACCCGATGGGCTATGTGATCTCGGTCGTGCTGATCGTCTTCTCGGTGCTCTCGCTGTTCATCGCAACCTCCGCCACACGCAATCGCGATTACGCGACCGTGCAGCGCGGCGGCGGGGGCCTCGCGAAGCGACCCATCGGCGGGCTCGATCTCGTGATGGCCTGGGCCTCGATCGGATTGATCCTCGCGCTGGTTCTTGCGCCGCACCTGGGCCTGCTGCTGCTCTCCTTCTCGACCGTCTGGTCCTTCAGCGTCCTGCCCGACGGCTTTACCACCGCACATTACACCCGCGTGGTGCTGGAAAGCGGCCAATACATCTGGAACACGCTGCTTTATGCCACGATCTCTGGTTTCATCGGCATCACCATCGGCACCGCGATCTCCTATATCGTGCTGCGCACGAGGGTGCCGGGCCGGCACTGGCTGGATTACCTTGCGAGCGCGGCTCTGGCCGTGCCCGGCGTTGTGCTGGGCATTGGCTATCTGCGTGCCTATTTCGGGGTGACCCTTCCATCGGGCCAATCGGTCGCGAGCCTGTGGATCATCATCGTGATCGCCCTCGCCGTGCGCCGGCTGCCCTACGCGCTGCGGGCCTGCATGGCGGCGATGCAGCAGATCAGCGTCTCGCTGGAAGAGGCGGCCGAAAATCTCGGCGCGAACAAGGCCTCGACCCTCGGCAAGATCGTGGTGCCGCTGATGACTGGCGGTATCCTCGCGGGCTTCGTCACAAGCTTTGCGACCGCTTCGGTGGAACTCTCCGCGACGATGATGCTCGTGCAGAACACCTCCGACGCCCCCCTCGCCTATGGACTCTATGTGTTCATGCAATCGCCCGCCGGACGCGGCGCGGGCGCGGCCCTGGGCATCATCGCTGTGCTGATCGTCGGCATCTCCACATACCTTTCCCAGATGCTTGCCGAGCGCGACCGCTCTGCCAAGGCCGGGGGCTGATTCTTTTCAATTCGGGAGCAATTCTCATGGGCACCACTTCGGATCTCGGCGCGGAAATCCGCCGCGCGGCAGCGGGGATCGACGTTGTCGGCGTCAACCTTTCCTATGGCGCGGCCCATGTGCTGAAGGACGTGAGCCTCAAGATCGAGCCGGGCGAGTTCTTTGCCTTTCTCGGCCCCTCGGGTTGCGGGAAGACGACGCTGCTGCGCCTGATCGCCGGCTTCACCATGGCGCAGACCGGCCGTGTGATGGTCGGAGGAAACGATATCTCCACACTGCCGCCCTGGAAGCGCGATGTGGGCATGGTCTTCCAGTCCTACGCGCTGTGGCCGCACATGAGCGTCGCCAAAAATGTCGCTTTCGGGCTCGAGGAGCGGAAACTCCCGAAGGATGAGATCGCCACGCGTGTCGACCAAGCGCTGGACCTCGTGAACCTGAAGCACCTCAAGGACCGCAAGCCGTCGCAGCTTTCCGGCGGTCAGCAGCAGCGCGTCGCGCTCGCGCGCACCATCGCCGTGCGGCCGAAGGTTTTGCTCCTCGATGAGCCGCTCTCGAACCTCGACGCCAAGATGCGCGTGCAGGTGCGCCGCGAATTGCGCGATCTCCAGCAGGAGCTGGGCATCACCACGATCTTTGTGACCCACGACCAGGAGGAGGCGAACACCATCTCAGACCGCATCGCCGTGACGAACGACGGCGTGGTGCAGCAGGTCGGCACGCCGATGGCGCTCTATGATCGCCCCGCAAACCTTTTCGTTGCGAATTTCCTCGGCACGGCGAACATCCTCGATGGCACCGCCGAACCGGCCGGTGCGGAATTCGCAATCGCCGGGGGCGGCCGCCTGCCCATCCCGCCGCAGGAGAATGTGCAGCCAGGCGCAAAACTCGTCTTCCGACCGCAGAACGCGCGCGTTGCGCCGCTTGACGCGCCCATCACGCCCGGCATGACGCGGCTTGACGGGCGCATCACGCATGTCGAGTTCCTTGGTGCATCCCTACGTTATGGCGTGGCGATCGGCGCGAGCGACGTACTTGTCGATGTTCCTCATCAGGCCGGCAATGCGCCACTGCAACCGGGCGCCCCGATTGCGGTAGACTTTGATCATTCCCGCGCCCTGTTCCTCGCAGCGTGAAACTCAATACTCCGAGGAGTGAGCACTGTCAGAGGAAAACCGGCTTTTGGGCCGCTGGCCGCACATGTTGTATTTCAAACGTCGCCCGAGATTGACGTTGCGCCCAACCTTTATCCAGCTGCGAGCCCGTTTCTGGGGTGGGTGAAGCGCTATCCGTTGCTAGGCCAGCGCCGCAACCCCGAAAACCCGAAAGGAAAGAGCGCGCTTGACGGCCCGCCAACATGGCGAGAACCATCTTCAACCGGGGTCAAATATCAGCGATAATCAACACTCTGCCGCTTTATCGGCTTCGGTGACGAGATCGGTCGTGGAGGATTTCATCCGGATATCGTCGTCACCCAGCTTCCGGAAGTGCGGCACGACCTCCTTCAGTGCAGTCTCGCTTAGAATTGCGCCTAGTTCTGCTGAATCAAGGCGGGACAGGGACATGGCGGAATCTCCGGGGAAGAGCACGGGGCCGAGATGGATACGGCAGCTGCACAATGAGCGGTCCAGCGCACGATGACATCATGGCCACTGGAAGAGAAACACCTTGAGTTTCCTAGCATTCAACGAATGTCCGGTTTCGGTTGGCAATTCCGAGATGTTCTGCGACGGAAATGGCGGCGCGAAACGGTCCAAAATAGCCTCGGAGCGGTACAGTTCTTCGGCGACCTCTACATCCTACAGACCTTGAGAGACTATGCGCATGCTGGATTGATCCAAATCCAAATGGTCGTCCGCAACGGAGGACAAGAGCGCCCTATCGTGGCTGATCAGCATCAGGCCGATGCTGCGATCATCGACGATTTCGCGCAGCAAAAGCATGGTCTCGCGCTGCACCACGGGATCAAGCCGTGAAGTCGGCTCATCCGCGACGATCGCCACGGGATCAAGCAGCAGGATGCGCGCCAGCGCGAGACGCTGCGCCTCGCCACCGGAGATTTCTCCGGGAAGGCGGTTCATCAGTCCTGATTTCACCTTCAACCGGTCGAGCAGCGGCGGCAGATCACGTTGAACCGAAAGGCTTGGCCTCACGGACTCAAGCATTGTGAATTGCCGCATCAGCGGGAGGTTCGGCACAAAGGCCGTGACGGGGTCCTGGTGCAGCTTCTGATAAAGCTGCCGCAAGGGCCGGATGGCGGAAGGCTGCGCCACGATATCCGCGCCGCCCCACTCCACACTGCCAGCGCGCGGTTGCCGAAGGCCGAGCAGGATATCGCCCAGCGTACTCTTTCCGCTGCCGCTGGGACCGGAAATACCGAGTACGCTGCCTCTGGGCAGATGAAGATCGAGATCGCGAAACAGCCAATCGCGGCCCGGCCAGCCAAAGGCAAGGCCATGGGCCGAGAGTGCGAGATTGCCCATGTCGCAGCAGCGCGGACACCTTGGCCAGTGGCGCGGATCGGCCGCGAGCCAGATACGCCCGTATTCACTTTCGGGAGCGGCAAGAATGCGCGCGCTTTCGCCCCGTTCGACGATGGTGCCATCGCGAATGATCGCGAGTTCGCCTGGAAGTTCCTCCGCCAATCGCCGGTCATGCGTGATGACCAGCAGGCTTCGCCCCGCCGCTGATAGCTGGCGCAAGGCCGCGATGGCCTGCGTGAGGCGATCAGCATCGAGCCCCTTGGTCGGCTCATCGGCAATGACAAGCGGCGCGCCCACCCCGAGGGCCGAGGCGACCAGCACGCGTTGTGCCATGCCGCCCGAGAGCGCGAACGGATAGGCCTGCCCGGTGCTTTCCGGCAGATCGAAAGCCGCGAGCGTCGGCGCGATCGCATCATCCGCAAGTCCAGCCAGCACCATCTGCCGCCGGACCTTCATGGTGGGATCCAGCGCCAGCGATGGCTCCTGCGGGATCAGCATGATCTGCTCCCGCCACAGGGCAGTCAGCGCGCGCGTATCCCCGACGGGAATGGGCGCGCGACCGGCCAGCGTGATATAGCCCGAAGCCTGAAGCCCAAACGGCAGCAGCCCGAAAATCGCTTGCGCGATGAGGCTTTTCCCACTGCCCGTCTCGCCGATCAGCGTCAGCACGCCACCACGCGGCACGGCCAGCGAAACGCCCTTCACCAGCGCCGTGCCGTCCCGGTCATGGACCCACAGATTGGTGATTGTCAGCGCCGCCTCACGCATGCGCGCCTCCCGTGGCTTGAGCAACAAGCGCCCGCCCTGCCAGCGTGAGGGCGAGCACGGAAGCGAAGATCATCAGGCAGGGCGCAGCCATCTGCACAAAACCTTCGGACAGGAACGGCAGAAGCTCGTTGATCATCGCGCCCCATTCTGGCGTCGGCGGCTTCAGCCCCAGCCCAAGAAACCCGAGCGCCGAAATGGACATAATCGCCTGCCCCACGCCCAGGGTCGCCAGCGGCAGGATCGCGCGGAGAACAGGCGGCAGAACATGACGCAGCAAGATGACCCGTTCGGGGAAACCCGCGAGCCGGGCAGCTTCGACATGCCCCTCACGCAGAACGCCGGTGGCCACGGCTTCCGCCATGCGGGCATATAGCGGCCAGAGCGCGAGCTTTAACCCGATCAGCATCGGCCAGATGCCTCCACCGAGGAAGCCGGAGAAGAGTAGCGCGAGCAGCAGGCCAGGAAAAGCCAGCATGAGATCAGCCAGCCGCATGATGAGTATGCGAGTGAAACGGCTGCCATTGGCGGCCAGCAACCCAAGCATCACGCCGATGCCGGCTGCAAGGACCACACACAGAACGGCGAGCCCAAGGGAATGCGGCGCTCCCGCCAGCACCCGCGACAGCACATCCCGGCCAACGTGATCGGTGCCGAGAAGGTGACGCGCGCTCGGCGCTTCCATCACCTTCAGGAGGTCCTGGGAATTGGGATCGTATGGAGCAAGAAACGGCCCCAGAACAGCGAATGCCGCGAGGATCGCCAGCGGCCAGAGCGCGCCGAAAACCGGGCGATGCATTGCCTTAGCCCCGATCAGCATTGTCATGGCAGCCACTCCGCGAGTCCGCGCGGATCGAGCCAGAGGCGCGCGAGGTCGGCCATCAGGCTCACCAGCGCGAAGGCAAAGCCGATCAGCAAACCGGCTCCCATGATCACCGGCACATCCCGCGCAATCAGCGCCTTCACGAGCAGTTCGCCGAGGCCGGGATAATTGAAGAGCGTCTCGATGACCACGAAGCCATCGATCACGAACGCGAATTGCAAGGCGGCGAAGGTGACGACGGGAATGGCCGCGTTGCGAATACCGTGATGCCGGAAGGCCGCGGCAGGGCTCATTCCTTTCACGCGGGCATAAGTCATGAAGAAAGCCTGCCGCACCTCGCAGACGGCATTTCGTATCACCGGGATCGAGAAGGCAATTAGCGACAGAGCCAGCGTGCACGCAGGCAGCACCATGTGATTCGCCGTTCGGAATCCTGCTGGCGGAAGCCATCGCAGGGTGAGCGCGAATAGCGTGATGAGTCCGATCCCCACCAGAAAGCTTGGCAGTGAAGCAAGCGTCACGGCCAACGCATCGGTAGCGCGATCCACCATGCCACCCGATCGCATGCCGGCCCAGACCCCCAGCGGCAGAGCCAGGGCATAGGATAGGAGCCAGCCGATCAGCCCGAGTTGCAGTGTGAACTTCGCATGATAGGCCAGTTCCTGCGTGACCGGCTTGCCCGAGACGAGCGAACGACCCAGATCGCCCCGTGCAAGGGTGGCCATCCAAAGCCCGTATTGCACGATCAGCGGACGATCGAGTCCCTCCTCACGGCGAATGCGATCGGCCATTTCCGGTGTCAGGCGCTCATCACCCACGCGCGCCGCCGCCACCCGCAAGGCGAGATCGCCCGGCAAAGCCTGGACGAAGCCGAAGCAAAGGGTTGCAAGCAGGGCAGCCGTCGCCAGAGCCTGCGCAAGCCTCGCCGAGACGATACGTGCAAGTTGGGGCATCAGGTGCTCATTCTCGGATGGAAGCGACCCAACGCGACGGCGATCCGGTCCAAGAAGGCAATAGAGGCTGCCGCCGCAACGATGAGAAAAGCGCCGACGAGACTGAGCGGTTCAGGCCACACCCCAAAAATCAGGAGATCGAACAGCAAGGCCCAGAGCATGCCCGTGTATTCGAAAGGGGCGAGGGTCGAGACAGGCGCACGCGCGACAGCCTCTGTCATGGCGATATGCGCGAAACCGCCGAACAGGCCCGAAGCCAGCAGGGCAAGCCAGGCCATATTGCCCACATTCGCCCAGCCGAAGGGCCAGGTCGCAAGCCCGCAAACCGCACAGAGAAGTGCGAAGTAGAACGCAATCGCAGCCGGCTTTTCAGTCACG
>JADCCH010000273.1 GCA_020252865.1 Methylobacterium sp. | reverse complement strand
CGCGAGCGTGGTCGGGACCACGGGCGCCTCGATGATCCTCATCCGGCCGATCATCCGCGCCAATGACAATCGCCGCCATAACGTGCATGTGGTGATCTTCTTCATCTTCCTTGTCTCGAATATCGGCGGCTCGCTCACGCCGCTGGGTGATCCGCCGCTGTTCCTGGGCTTCCTGCGCGGGGTGGATTTCTTCTGGACGACCTCGCACATGTTCGGCGAGTTCCTGTTCCTGTCGATCGCGCTGCTGGTGATCTTCTATATCTGGGATACTGTCCTTCATGCGAAGGATGACAAGCTGCCTCCGCTGCCGGACAAGACGCCCGATCGCGGCATCAAACTCTATGGCACCGTGAATTTCGCGCTGCTCGGCGCGATCATCGTGATGATCCTCATCTCCGCCTCGTGGAAACCGGGCATCAGCATCCGGTTCCCGGGGGGTGTTGTGGAACTCCAGAATCTCGTGCGTGACCTCGCCCTGGTGATCATCGCGCTGATCTCGCTCAGGATCACGCCGAAGCCGGTGCGCTCGGGCAACGAGTTCAGCTGGGGGCCGATCCTGGAAGTGGCGAAGCTGTTCGCCGGCATCTTCATCTGCATGATCCCCGTGCTGGCCATGCTCAAGGCCGGCAAGGAGGGCGCTTTCGCGCCGCTTGTCGCGCTGGTCTCGAACCCGGATGGCAGCCCGAACAACGTGGCTTATTTCTGGCTCACGGGCACGCTCTCCTCGTTCCTCGACAACGCGCCGACCTACCTCGTCTTCTTCGAACTCGCAGGGGGCGACCCGAAGGTGCTTATGACGCAAGGCGCGCTCACGCTCGCGGCCATCTCCTGCGGCGCGGTGTTCATGGGGGCCAACAGCTATATCGGCAATGCCCCGAACTTCATGGTCTATGCCATCGCGAAGGATATGGGGGTGAAGATGCCCTCGTTCTTCGGCTACATGGTGTGGAGCGTGGGCATCCTGATTCCCTTGTTCATTGCGGTCACATTCATCTTCTTCCGCTGAGGAGGCGTCATGGCCGAAGTTCAGCACGGAGCCGGTTTCCGCGACGCGCTGATCTTCCTTGCCATGGCCGGGGTGATCGTTCCGGTCTTCCACCGGCTGAAGGTGAGCCCGGTGATCGGTTTCCTGCTGGGCGGCCTGTGCCTCGGGCCGCACGGCCTTGCCCGCTTCGCCGATCACGTGCCGTGGCTCGGTTATGTCACCATCACGGATATCGCCGCCGTGCTGCCCCTGGCCGAGCTGGGCGTGGTCTTCCTCCTCTTCACCATCGGGCTGGAGCTTTCCTTCGAGCGCCTGAAGTCGATGCGCAGGCTGGTCTTTGGCCTCGGCACGGCGCAGCTCATCGCGACTGCGACCGTTCTGGCCGGCATCGCCTGGAGCCTTGGCCTGCCGATGGTCGCGGCGATCATCATTGCTTTCGCGCTCTCGCTGTCCTCGACCGCGATCGTGCTGCCGGTGATGGCAGAGAGGAAGCGCCTCGCCACCAACGCCGGGCGCACAAGTTTCGCGATCCTCATCCTTCAGGATCTTGCGGTCGCGCCGATCCTCATCACGATCACGGCGATGGCGAACCCTTCCGGTGGATCGGCAGCGCTGAGCTTCTCGAAGGCCTTCGCCTCGGGCATCGCGGTGATCGCGGTGCTGGTGATCGGCGGGCGTCTGCTGCTGCGACCGCTGATGAAGCTCGTCGCGCGCTCCGGCAGCCAGGAGCTGTTTCTCGCGGCCTGCCTTCTCATTGCCATGGGGGCGGGCCTCATCGCCTCGGCGGCAGGACATTCCATGGCGCTCGGCGCCTTTCTCGCGGGGCTCTTGCTCGCTGAAACCGAATATCGCCATGAGATCGAGGTGACGATCGGCCCCTTCAAGGGCCTGCTGCTCGGGTTGTTCTTCACCACGGCGGGTGCCCAGCTCGATCTGGTGGCCCTGTTCCAGAAGCCGGCGCTGCTCCTTGGCCTCGCCCTGAGCCTGATCGTGGTCAAGGCGATCCTCCTTCTGGCGCTGTTGCGCGCGTTCCGGATTGCGGCCAGTGCGCATGCCGAAGTGGCCTTGTCGCTCGCGCCGGCAGGCGAACTCGGCCTTGTCCTGATCGCAGCAGGCGGCGCGATGGGTTTGATCCGCCCGGAGATCGCGGCTCTCGCGTCCATCCTGGTTCTGCTCACGATGTTCGTCACGCCATTCCTGCATTCGGCGGGCATGCACTTCAGCCAACGCCAGCGGGTGGAGGCGCTGCCAAACGAGGCGCGCAAGCCCGAAGAGGGCGTGGGGGAGGGCAAGGTGATCGTGGTGGGGTTCGGGCGCGTGGGCCAGGTCGTGGCCGACATGCTGAAGCGCAACCGCATTGCCTACATCGCGGTGGACGTCGAGCCCGCAGTCATCGCGAATGCCCGCAAGGCGGGTGTCGATGCGCTGTTCGGCGATGCGAGCCGCAGGGAATTCCTCCAGCGCATCGGCATTGCGCAGGCGCGCGCGATCGTTGCGACCTCATCCGATCCCGATGCGGTGGAGCGCCTGGTGCGTGTGGCCCGGGCCGAGCGGCCGGATCTCATTATCATCGCCCGCGCGCGGGACGCGGACCATGCGGCAAGGCTCTATGCACTCGGTGCGTCGGATGTCGTGCCGGAAACGGTGGAGGCCAGCCTGCAGCTCGCCGAAAATGTCCTCGTCGATATCGGCGTGCCGATGGGGCTCGTCATCGCCTCGGTGCATGAGAGGCGCGACGAGTTCCGCGCTGCACTGCAGAAAAGTGGCGTGAGGCCCCGCCCCTCGCGCGTGGCTCGCCGTCCGGGCCTGAGGCGTGATGCCCCCGAGCCACAGGATGGTGACGCGGAGGAGACCGGACGCTAGAGCGGTTGCCGGTCTGATTGCATCAGATCGGCTGCTGACATTTCTTCTTTTGTCGTTTTTTGAAGAACCGGTATCCACTTGATCTGAAAATGCTCTAGCCGGCCTTCTCGCCACCCAGCGCCGCCGGCTTCTCGCCGCCCAACGCCCAATCCACGAGTTCGATCGTGTGGAGGATGGGCGTCGGCTCGCCGCGCTCCTTCATGCCCAGGCCGATCTGGGTGATGCAGCCGAGATTGCCCGTGGCGATCACCTCCGGTTTCAACCGCGCGATGTTGCGGGTTTTCCGCGCGCGAAGGCGGCCCGAAATCTCGGGCTGGAGCATGTTGTAGGTGCCGGCGGAGCCGCAGCAGATATGCCCTTCCGGCACATCCTTAACCTTGAATCCCAGCGATTTCAGGATGTTCTTGGGCGCATCCGTGATCTTCTGGCCATGCTGCATCGAGCAGGCCGAATGATAGGCGACCGTGAGGCCGGTTTCCCGCGCGGGGGCAAGGTTGAGCGTCGCGAGATATTCCGTGATGTCCCTGGCCAGTGCCGAAACCCGCGCCGCCTTTTCGGAATAGGCGGGGTTGTTGCGGAACATGAAGCCGTAATCCTTGATCGTCGTGCCGCAGCCCGAGGCCGTGATGATGATCGCATCGAGGCCCTTGCCCTCGATCTCGGCCATCCAGGCGTCGATCAGCTTCTCGGCCTGATGGTGCGCGGTCTCCTCGTGGCCCATATGGTGCACGAGCGCGCCACAGCAGCCCTCGCCCCTGGGCAGAACCACCTCGATCCCGAGGCGGGTGAGCACCCGGATGGCCGCCTCGTTGATGCCCGGCGCGAGAACGGGCTGCGCGCAGCCCGAGAGCATCGCCACGCGACCCTTGCGCGCGGTTTTCGGCGCGAACACGGCCGGGCCATCCATCGCGGAGCGCGAAGGGAGGGAGGAGGGCGCAAGGCCGAGCATCGCGCCCATCTGCTTGCCCACCCCCGGCAACTTCTCGACGAGGGGCCGGAAGGGTTTCGCAATCGCCGAGGCCAGCAGCGCCAGGCGGAAGCGGTTGGGGTAGGGGAGCACATGCGCGAGGATGCCGCGCATCAGGCGCTCGTTCCACGGCCGCCTGTAGGTCTTCTCGATATGCGCGCGGGCATGGTCCACAAGGT